>VSBZ01000131.1:0-10659 GCA_047459215.1 Micromonosporaceae bacterium
GGCGCCTGCGCGAGGCGAAGGGCGTCCCCCGGGAGGCCGCGGGCTGGGAGATCCGGGCATCGGAGTCCAAGATCAGCCGGATGGAGCTCGGAAAGGTCGGCTTCAAGGAGCGCGACGTCGCCGACCTCCTCACCCTCTACGGGGTCACCGACGAAGCCGAGCGGCAGGCCCTGCTCCAGCTCGCCCGGCAGGCCAACGCGCCCGGCTGGTGGCACGTCTACGGGGACCTGCTCCCCTCCTGGTTCCAGGCCTACCTCGGCCTGGAGGGCGCCGCGCAGCTCATCCGCACCTACGAGATGCAGCTGGTGCCGGGCCTGCTGCAGACCGAGGAGTACGCCCGAGCGGTGATCCGGCTCGGCTACCCGGGCGAGTCGGTGGCGGACATCGAGCGCCGGGTCGACCTGCGGATGACCCGCCAGCAGGTGCTCACCCGCGCGCAACCGCCCCGGCTGTGGGCGGTGATGGAGGAGGCCGTGCTCCGGCGGCCGATCGGCGGTCGCGAGGTGCTGCGCAACCAGATCGAGCACCTGATCAAGGCCATCGAGCTGCCCAACGTCCGGCTGCAGCTGGTGCCGCTGGAGGCCGGAGGATACGCCAGCGCCGGCGGCCCGTTCACCATCCTGCGCTTCGCCGACCAGGAGCTGCCGGACGTGGTCTACGTCGAGCAGCTCAACAGCGCCCTCTACCTGGACAAACGGGACGACGTGGACAGTTACGTCGCCGCCATGGAGCGGCTGTGCGTGGACGCGCTGTCCCCGGAGGACACCGCCGAGCGCCTGCGGGAGGTCCTGCGCGAGCTCGACTCCTCCCGCGGCACCGTCCAGCCCGCGGCGGCGCGGTAGCCGTCGGACCGCCGGTGGCGCGAGCGGCGAGCGGTCACGCCGCGACGTCGACGTAGATGCGGCCCGGCGCGCCGGGCAGCTCGCCGACCCGGAACCCGACCACGTCGTCCAGGCCCAGCGCCACCGTGACGTACCCCTCGAAGTCACCGACGAGCACGTAGCCGCGCAGCATCGGGTGGTCGACGGTGTCCCGGGTGGGCGAGACCAGCGGTGTGCCGGCGTCGGTGTGCGCCTGCGCCGGGTGGAACCTGACCAGCAGGTAGCGGCGGCCCGGCATGGTGACCGGGCTGCCCGAGCCGTCCCGGCGCACCTCGTCGACGTACCGGACCTCGTAGCCGGGCAGCTCCTGCGCGAAGTCGAACACGATCCGGTCGTACCCCTCGTCCGGGTGCGCCGCCGAGCGGATCCGCAGCAGCTGCGGCAGTGACCCCGCCCCGACCTCGCGGGTCACCGTCGCCGGCCCGGTGGTCCACGCCGGCACGTCCGGGCCCGCCACCGGCGGTGCGCCGCCGGTCGGGGGAGTGGCCTCCGCCGAGGGAGCGCCGGACGGGCCGGCCATCGGCGGGCCGGCCACCGGCGGGCTGGCCGTGCCGGAACCCGGCGTCGGCGTCGGCGGACCGCCGTCCGGCTCGTCGTCGCCGCACCCGGCCGGCAGCAGCAGCGCCGCCAGGGCCACCGCGGCGGCAGCGGTGCGCAGACCTCGCCTCATGTCCGCCTCCTTCCGCCGTGCGGGGCCGTGGACCGGCCGGTACGGTCAGCGTCCTCCCGCACCGAGCCCGCCGCCAGAGCCGATGGGCCGGTCCGCTCCAGCCGGACGGACCGACCCGGCCGACCGCCCGGGGCCGGGGGCCGACCGTCCGGGGCCGGGAGGCGGACCGCCCGGGGCCGGGAGGCCGGCTCGCCCGGGCCGGGCGCCGCGCCGTGCGTCGCGGGTCGGACCGCGGCTTAGGCTCCCGCCGGATCGCGGCGAAACGCCCCGCCACCCGGACGGGGCCGGTTAGCCTGCCTGCAGGGGACGAACCGGGGAGGCGTCGGCATGGGCGTGACCGAGTGGCCGTCGCGGTGGCCGGTGCTCCGGCAGATCACCGGTGGCGACCGGCTGGGCCGGGGAGCCGCGAGCCGGTCGGAGCGCAGCGCCAGGCTGGCGCCCCGAACCGCCGGGGCGGACGCGGTGGTCAAGTCCGTCTGCCCCTACTGCGCGGTGGGCTGCGGCCAGGACGTGTACGTGCGCGACGGAAAGGTCGTCCACATCGAGGGCGACGACGACAGCCCGATCTCGCGCGGCCGGCTGTGCCCCAAGGGAGCGGCCAGCGAGCAGCTGGTCAACTCACCGACCCGCGAGACGAAGGTGCGGTACCGGCGGCCGTACGGCACCGAGTGGGAGGACCTGGACCTCGACACCGCGCTGGACATGATCGCCGACCGGGTGATCGAGACCCGCCGCCGCACCTGGCAGGACACCGACGACCAGGGCCGCGTCCTGCGTCGCACCATGGGGATCGCCCATCTGGGCGGGGCGACGCTGGACAACGAGGAGAACTACCTCATGAAGAAGCTGTACACCGCCCTGGGCGCCATCCAGGTGGAGAACCAGGCCCGGATTTGACACTCCTCCACGGTCCCCGGTCTGGGGATCTCGTTCGGGCGGGGCGGCGCGACCACGTTCCAGCAGGACCTCGCGAACGCCGACTGCATCGTCATCCAGGGCTCCAACATGGCCGAGTGCCACCCGGTCGGGTTCCAGTGGGTGATGGAGGCCAAGCAGCGCGGCGCGGTGGTCATCCACGTCGACCCGCGGTTCACCCGCACCAGCGCCCTGGCCGACCTCCACGTGCCGCTGCGCGCCGGCAGCGACATCGCCTTCCTCGGCGGGCTGATCAACTACGTGCTGGAGCACGGTCGGGAGTTCCGGGAGTACCTGGTCGCCTACACCAACGCGCCAGCGATCGTCTCCGAGGAGTTCCGGGACACCGAGGACCTCGCCGGGCTGTTCTCCGGCTACGACCCAAAGACCGGCACCTACCACCCGGCGAGCTGGGCGTACGAGCGCGCGCGGGCGACCGCCGCCGCCGGGCTGCGGGAGACACCGGACGTCCCGACCGGCCAGGGTCAGGAGCGGCTCGGGGCCGCCGGACAGCCGGTGGCCGCCAAGCCCGAGCTGGACCCGACACTGACCCATCCCCGGTGCGTCTTCCAGATCCTGCGGCGGCACTTCGCCCGCTACACCCCGGAGATGGTCGAGCGGGTCTGCGGCGTGCCACAGGAGACCTTCCGCGCCGTCGCCGAGGCGGTGACCCGCAACTCGGGCCGGGAGCGGACCACCGCCTGGGTCTACTCGGTCGGCTGGACCCAGCACACGGTGGGGGTCCAGTACATCCGCACCGCCGCGATCCTGCAGCTGCTGCTGGGCAACATCGGCCGGCCCGGCGGCGGGATCCTCGCCCTGCGCGGGCACGCCTCCATCCAGGGCTCGACGGACATCCCGACCCTGTTCGACATCCTCCCCGGGTACATCCCGATGCGCCGCGCCCACCGCGCGCAGGACCTGGACGCCTTCGTGGCCGCCGACGCCGGCACCACCGGGTTCTGGGGGAACATGAAGGCGTACCTGGTCAGCCTGCTCAAGGCCTGGTGGGGACCGGCGGCCACGGCCGACAACGACTTCTGCTTCGACTACCTGCCGCGCATCGACGGGGACCACGGCACGTACCGGACCGTGCTCGACCAGATCGCCGGCACGGTCAAGGGGTACTTCGTCGTCGGGGAGAACCCGGCGGTCGGCTCCGCCAACGGCCGCCTGCAGCGGTTCGGTCTGGCCAACCTGGACTGGCTGGTCGTACGCGACCTGCAGCTGATCGAGACCGCCACGTTCTGGCAGAACTGCCCCGAGATCGAGAGCGGGGAGCTGCGCACCGAGGAGATCCCCACCGAGGTGTTCTTCCTGCCCGCGGCGGCCCACACCGAGAAGGCCGGCACGTTCACCAACACCCAGCGGCTGCTGCAGTGGCGGCACAAGGCGGTGGATCCGGTCGGCGACCAGCGCAGCGAGCTGTGGTTCTACTACCACCTGGGCCGGCGGATCCGGGCGAAGCTGGCCGGCTCCACCGACCCGCGCGACCGGCCCATCCTCGACCTCACCTGGGAGTACCCGACCGAGGGGGCGCACGGCGACCCCAGCGCCGAGGCGGTGCTGCGGGAGATCAACGGGGTCGGGCCCGACGGCGCCGCCCTGTCGTCGTACACCCAGCTCGCCGACGACGGCTCCACCGCGTGCGGGTGCTGGATCTACTGTGGCTGTTTCGCCGACGAGGTCAACCAGCCGGCCCGCCGCCGCTCCCGTCACGAGCAGAGCTGGGTGGCGCCGGAGTGGGGCTGGGCCTGGCCGGACAACCGCCGCCTCCTCTACAACCGCGCCTCGGCCGACCCGCAGGGCAGGCCGTGGAGCGCCCGCAAGGCGTACGTGTGGTGGGACGCGGCCCAGGGCCGCTGGACCGGCCACGACCGGCCGGACGTCGAGCTCACCAAGCCGCCCGACTTCGAACCCGAGCCGGGCGCGACCGCCCAGCACGCGCTGGCCGGCACCGACGCGTTCATCATGCAGAGCGACGGCCGGGCGTGGCTGTACGCCCCGGCCGGGTTGGCCGACGGGCCGCTGCCCGCCCACTACGAGCCGGCCGAGTCGCCGCTGGCGAACCCGCTGTACGCCCGGCAGACCAACCCTGCCCGGCAGGCGTACCCGCACCGGGACAACCGGTACCACCCGGTGGGGTCGCCGGTGTACCCGTACGTCCTGACCACCTACCGGCTCACCGAACACCACACCGCCGGCGGCATGAGCCGGTTCCTGCCGTACCTGTCGGAGCTGCAGCCGGAGTTCTTCTGCGAGGTGTCGCCGCAGCTGGCCGCCGAGCGGGGGCTGACCCACCTGGGCTGGGCCACCATCGTCACCGCCCGTACCGCGGTGGAGGCCCGGGTGCTGGTCACCGAGCGCCTGAAACCGCTGCGCGTCGCCGGCCGCACCCTGCACCTGGTCGGCGTGCCCTACCACTGGGGTACCAACGGGCTGTCGCGTGGGGACGCCGCCAACGACCTGCTGCCGGCCGTGCTCGACCCGAACGTGCTCATCCAGGAGTCCAAGGTGGCCACCTGCGACATCCGGCCCGGCCGGCGGCCGCGGGGTCCCGACCTGCCCCGGCTGGTGGCCGGCTACCGCAGGCGGGCGGGCCTGGCCGACCCCGCCGACGGGAAGGGAGCGAGGAGCTGATGGGTAACCAGCTGTACGGGCCGGTGGCCGACGTGGCCGGTCAGGCCGGGTACCCCGCCGACCACCCGCCGCGGATGGGCTTCTTCACCGACACCAGCGTGTGCATCGGCTGCAAGGCGTGCGAGGTGGCGTGCAAGGAGTGGAACCTGGTGCCGGCCGACGGGGGGCGGCTGCTGGACAGCTCCTACGACCACACCGGTGCGCTGGGCGCGGACACGTGGCGGCACGTGGCGTTCGTGGAGCAGACGGCCGCCCGCGCCGGGCCGGTGGACCTGGGCACGCCGCCGACCGGCACGCCCGCGGGGCAGACCGCCGCGGACCCGGACCGGGACGTGCGGTGGCTGATGATGTCCGACGTCTGCAAGCACTGCACCCACGCCGCCTGCCTGGACGTGTGCCCGACCGGGTCGCTGTTCCGCACCGAGTTCGGCACCGTGGTGGTGCAGCAGGACATCTGCAACGGCTGCGGCTACTGCGTGCCCGCCTGCCCGTACGGGGTGATCGACATCCGCAGGGGCGACGGTCGGGCGTGGAAGTGCACGCTGTGCTACGACCGGCTGCGCGGTGGCCTGGAGCCGGCGTGCGCCAAGGCCTGCCCGACCGACTCCATCCAGTTCGGTCCGTGGGACGAGCTGCGCGAGCGGGCGGCGCGGCGGGTGGCCGAGCTGCGGGAGCGGGGGGTGGAGGGGGCGCGGCTGTACGGCGCCGACCCGGCCGACGGGGTCGGCGGCGCCGGCGCGTTCTTCCTGCTGCTGGACGAGCCGGAGGTGTACGGGCTGCCGCCCGACCCGGTCGTCACCACCCGCGACCTGCCGTCGATGTGGCGCCACGCGGTCGCCGCGGCGGTGGTCGCGGCCGCGACGGTGGTCGCCGCGTTCCTGGGGAGCCGGCGGTGATCCGGCGGGAGCCGGCGGGGGCCGGCGGCGCGCGGGATCCGGTGGGGGACGTCGGCACGGGGGATCCGGCGGCGACCCGGCCGGGGTCGACGGCGGGCCGGCGCGGGCGGCGGCGAGCCGCCCCGGCCGCGCCGGTGCGCTCCTACTACGGGCGACCCGTCATCAAGCCACCGACCTGGAAGAACCCGGACGTGCCGCTGTACCTCTTCCTCGGCGGCCTGGCCGGCGCGTCCGCCACGATGGCCGCGGCGGCCGAGGCGACCGGCCGGCCGGCGCAGGCCAGGGCCGGCCACCTGACCGCGGCGCCGGCCGCGGCGGCGGGCGTGCTCGTGCTCGTCCACGACCTCGGGCGACCGGAGCGGTTCCTGCACATGCTGCGGGTGGTCAAGCCCACCTCGCCGCTGAGCGTCGGCTCGTGGCTGCTGGCGACGTTCGGCACGCTGTCGGGGGCCGCGGCCGCCAGCCTGGTGACCGGTCGGGCGCCCGCGGTGGGGCGGCTGGCACGGGCGGGGGCCGGGCTGCTCGGGCCGCTCATGATGACCTACACCTCGGTGCTGGTGGCCGACACCGCCGTCCCGGCGTGGCACGAGGCGCACCGCGAGCTGCCGTTCCTGTTCGCCGGTGGGGCGCTGGCCAGCGGGGGCGGGGCGGCACTGCTGGCCACACCGGGCGCCGCCGGGCCGGCCACGGCCGTGGCGGCGGCCGGGGTGGTGCTGGAGGAGGTGGCCGAGCGGCGGATGCGCCGCCGGCTGGGGGTGCTCGCCGAGCCGTACCACACCGGCCGGGCCCGGGCGTTCGGTCGTGCCGGCCGGGTGCTGCGTGCCGCCGGTACGGTGGCCGCGCTCGCCGGCGGCGGTCGGCTGGCCGGCCGCCTAGCGGGGGTGGCGCTGCTGGCCGGAGCCCTGTGCGCGCGGGCGGCTGTGTTCGAGGCCGGTCGCGCCTCGGCCGCCGACCCCCGGTACACGATCGGTCCGCAGCGGGAGCGGCTGGCGCGGCGGGCCGCGGCCAGCGCGCGGGTCAGCGCACCACGAGGGTGATCCCGTCCCGGGGCGGCACCAGCTCGCCGATCACCGGGTAGCCGGGCAGCTCGCCGGCGACCAGCAGGCCGCCGGAGGTCTGCGCGTCGGCCAGCAGCAGCAGCTCCTGCTCCTTCACGCCGTCGGCGGACAGGTGCGGCCGGACCCACTCGAGGTTGCGCCGGGTGCCCCCGCTGACGTATCCGTCCGCCACCGCCCGGCGGGCGCCGTCCAGGTAGGGCACCGTGCCGGCGTCGATCACCGCGGTGACCCCGCTGGCGCGGGCGAGCTTGTGCAGGTGCCCCAGCAGCCCGAACCCGGTCACGTCGGTGGCGCAGCGGATGCCCGCGGCCACCGCGGCCGCCGCCGCGTCCCGGTTGAGGGCGACCATGGTCGCCACCGCCTCCGGGAACCGCTCGCCGGTCAGCTTGTGCCGGTTGTTGAGCACCCCGGTGCCCAGGGGCTTGGTCAGGGTCAGCGGTAGCCCGGGCCGGCCGGCGTCGTTGCGCAGCAGCCGGTCGGGGTGGACCAGCCCGGTGACCGCCATGCCGTAGCGAGGCTCGGCGTCGTCGACGCTGTGCCCGCCGCCGACGTGGCAGCCGGCGGCGCCGGCTGCCACGTCGGCGCCGCCCCGGAGCACCTCGGCGGCGAGCTCGAGCGGTAGTACGCCGCGGGGCCAGCCGAGCAGGTTGACCGCCACGAGCGGGGTGCCACCCATGGCGTACACGTCGGACAGCGCGTTCGCGGCGGCGATCCGGCCCCAGTCGTACGGGTCGTCGACGACCGGGGTGAAGAAGTCGGTCGTGGCGACCAGGGCGGTGCCGTCGGCGAGGCGCACCACGGCCGCGTCGTCGCCCTCACCGGCACCGACCAGCAGCTCACCGGCGACCGCTCCGGCCGCGCTCCGGCCGGGCGTCAGGCCGGTGACGATCGCCTCCAGCTCGCCCGGTGGGATCTTGCAGGCACAGCCGCCGCCTCTGGCGTATTGCGTCAATCGCACCCTTTCACCCTATTAGAGTGGCGGTGGAGGCGCTCAGGTTGCTGGTGCTCCTCCCGGTCTTCAACACCGGTGCGGCCCGGGAGCCGGGCCGGGCGGGTTCGATTCCCGTGCGCCTCCGCCACACCGCCGACCGCTGACCTGGGAGGGACGGTGCCGGTGCCGCCGACCGCCGACCCGCCGGCCGCGGACCTGCGGGCCCGGGCCCCGGACCCGCCGGCCGACCCGCGCCGGCGGGTGCCGCGGACCGACGCCGTGCTCGCCGACCCGCGCCTGGCCGCGGCCGCCGCCCGGCTCGGCCGGGGTCCGGTCCGCGCGGCCGTCGCCGCCGCGCAGGACGCGGCCCGGCGAGGGGTGGTGGATCCCGCGGATGTGCCCGACGTGGCCGTCGCCGCCCTCCCGCGTGGACCCGCCGGGCTGCAGCCGGTGATCAACGCGACCGGCGTCGTCCTGCACACCAACCTCGGCCGGGCGCCGCTGTCGCCGGCCGCCGTCGAGGCGCTCGTGCGCGCCAGCGGCCACACCAACGTCGAGCTCGACCTGGCCACGGGCAAGCGGGCCACCCGCGGACGCACCGCCATCGCGGCGCTGGCCGAGGCGGTGCCGGACGCGCAGGCCGTCCACGTCGTCAACAACGGGGCCGCGGCGCTGGCGCTGACGGCCGCCGCGCTCGCCGCCGGCCGCGAGGTCGTCGTCAGCCGGGGCGAGCTGGTGGAGATCGGCGACGGCTTCCGCCTGCCCGACCTGCTGGAGGCCGCGGGCGCGCGGCTGCGCGAGGTCGGCACCACCAACCGGACGGTGCTGGCCGACTACGCGGCGGCGCTGTCGCCCTCGGTGGGGTTCGTGCTCAAGGTGCACCCGTCCAACTTCCTCGTCCGCGGGTTCACCGCCGCCGTACCCGTGTCCGCACTGTCGTCGCTGGGCGTGCCGGTGGTCGTCGACATCGGCTCCGGCCTGCTCAGCCCCGAGCCGCTCCTGCCCGACGAGCCGGACGCGACCACCACGCTGCGCGCCGGTGCCTCGCTGGTCACGGCCAGCGGGGACAAGCTGCTGGGCGGGCCCCAGGCCGGGCTGCTGCTGGGCCGCGCCGACCTGGTCGAGCGGGTCCGCCGGCATCCGCTGGCGCGGGCGGTGCGGGTCGACAAGCTGACCCTGGCGGCCCTGGAGGCCACCGTCCGCGGCCCGCGCCCACCGGTGTGGACCGCGCTGCACACGCCCGCGGAACGCCTGCGCGAGCGCGCCGAGGCGGTACGGGCCGCGGCCGGACGGGGGGAGACGGTGGCGACCACCGCGGTGGTCGGGGGTGGCGGCGCGCCCGGTGTCGAGCTGCCCTCGTGGGCGCTGGCGCTACCCGCCCGCTACGCCGCCGCCCTGCGCCGGGGCGATCCGCCGATCGTCGGCCGGGTGCACGACGGCCGGCTGCTGCTGGACCTCCGCTGTGTCCCACCCGAGCAGGACGAGGCGGTCGCCGCCGCGGTGGCCCGCCTGTGACTCGTGGGGGAGAGCGGCGGTGACGCGCGGCGGTGACGGGCACGTGGCGGCCGGTCGCATGCACGTGGTGGCGACCGCGGGGCACGTCGACCACGGCAAGTCCACCCTGGTGCGCGCCCTGACCGGGATGGAGCCCGACCGGCTCGCCGAGGAGCGCCGGCGCGGCCTGACCATCGACCTCGGCTTCTGCTGGACGACCCTGCCCTCGGGCGCCACCGTCGCCTTCGTCGACGTGCCGGGACACGAGCGGTTCGTACCGACCATGCTGGCCGGTGTCGGCCCGGTGCCCGCGGTGATGTTCGTGGTCGCCGCCGACGAGGGCTGGATGCCGCAGTCGGAGGAGCACCTGGCCGCCCTGCACGCGCTCGGCGTCCGCCACGGGGTGCTCGCGGTCACCCGCGCCGACCTGGCCGACCCGACCGCCGCCCTCCACGCCGCGCGGCAGCGGCTGGCCGGCACCACGCTGGCGGGCGTCGAGACGATGGCCGTCAGCGCGCCCACCGGCGACGGCCTGGACCGGCTGCGCGAGGCGCTCGACCGGCTCGTGTCGCGGCTGCCCCCGCCCCGGCGGGACGCGCCCGTGCGGCTGTGGGTCGACCGGTCCTTCAGCATCCGGGGGGCGGGCACGGTCGTCACCGGGACGCTGTCGGCCGGGCGGCTGCGCACCGGCGACCCGCTGGAGCTGTCCGGGCACGCCGGAACGGTACGGGTGCGGGCGCTGCAGTCGCTGGGACGCCCGGTCGAGGAGGTGGCCGCGGTGGCGCGGGTGGCGGTCAACCTCCGCGGCGTCGACCACCGGGCGGTCCGCCGCGGAGACGCGCTGCTGACCCCCGACCGGTTCCACCTCACCGACCTCGTCGACGTGCGCCTGCACGGCGACCCTCCCGACACCCTGCCCGCGGAGGTGACCCTCCACATCGGCGCCGCCGCGGTCACCACCCGGATACGGCCGCTGGGCGGTGACGTCGCCCGGCTGCGGCTGTCCCGGCCGCTGCCGCTGCACCTGGGCGACCGGGCACTGCTGCGCGAGCCCGGCCGGCACCGGGTCGCCGGCGCGGTCACCGTCCTCGACGTCGCGCCACCCCCGCTGGTGCGCCGCGGCGCGGCCGCAGGCCGCGCCGCGGAACCGGCCACCGTCGACGGACCCCCCGAC
>VSBZ01000132.1:0-10372 GCA_047459215.1 Micromonosporaceae bacterium
GCTCCTGGCCGTCGCCTACCTCAGCTGGCTGGCGGCGCGCCTGGGTCGGCTGCACCGCCGCGCCGCCGCCGCCACGGCCGCGCTCGAGGCGGCCCTGCTGCGCCGGGCCGCCGCCGCCGCGGTGCTGGCCGAGCAGCTCGCGGCCACCGCACCCGACCTCGCCACCGACCTGTACGCCGCCGCCCGCGGCGCCCTGGACGCCGACCCTGAGGAGCGGGAGGCGGCCGAGAACGACCTCACCCAGGCGTTGCGGCAGCGGTCGGCGGAGCTGACCGGCGCGGAGGCCTGGCCGGCGGTGGTGACGGCCAGCCGCCGGGTCGCGGTGGCCCGCCAGGTGCACACCGACCTGGTCCGCGACGCCCTGGCCCTGCGGCGGCGGGTGCTGGTGCGCCTGTTCCGCCTGGCCCGCCGCTACCCGGAACCGGCGTACTTCGACGTCGACGAGCCGGTGCTGCCCGATCCCGCCGGCATTTCGGATCGTCCGAGCCGTCCGCGTACCATGTGAACCGGCCGGCCGCCCGGCCGGATCACCGAACGTCCGCGAGGAGCACGCCACCGTGTCCGATTCCGGCACCGCTCACGGTTCCACCGCCCACGGTTCCACCGTCGCCCCCACCGGCACCGGCGCTCCCGCCGGCGCACCCGAGGCCGCGGCGGCGTCGCCGAACGGCGCGGCGCCCGCCACTGGGACGGCGCGCGTGAAGCGGGGCATGGCGGAGATGCTCAAGGGCGGCGTGATCATGGACGTCGTGACCCCCGAGCAGGCAAAGATCGCCGAGGACGCGGGTGCGGTCGCCGTGATGGCGCTGGAGCGGGTCCCGGCCGACATCCGCGCGCAGGGCGGGGTGGCCCGCATGAGCGACCCCGACCTCATCGAGGCGATCATGAACGCGGTCTCCATCCCGGTGATGGCCAAGGTGCGCATCGGGCACTTCGTCGAGGCGCAGGTGCTCCAGGCCATCGGCGTGGACTACATCGACGAGTCGGAGGTGCTCACCCCGGCCGACTACGAGCACCACATCGACAAGTGGGCGTTCACGGTGCCGTTCGTCTGCGGCGCGACCAACCTGGGGGAGGCGCTGCGCCGCATCGCCGAGGGCGCGGCCATGATCCGCTCCAAGGGCGAGGCGGGCACCGGTGACGTGTCCAACGCCACCAAGCACATGCGCCGGATCCGCTCGGAGATCGCGCGGCTGTCCGCCCTGCCGCGCGACGAGCTGTACGCGGCCGCCAAGGAGCTGCAGGCCCCGTACGAGCTGGTGCGGGAGGTGGCCGAGACCGGCAAGCTGCCGGTGGTGCTGTTCACCGCCGGTGGGATCGCCACCCCCGCGGACGCGGCGATGATGATGCAGCTGGGCGCGGACGGCATCTTCGTGGGGTCGGGCATCTTCAAGTCTGGTGACCCGGCCAAGCGGGCCGCGGCGATCGTCAAGGCCACCACCTTCTACGACGACCCCGACGTGGTGGCGAAGGTGTCCCGCGGGCTCGGCGAGGCGATGGTGGGCATCACCGTGGAGGCGGTGCCGCCGTCGCACCGGCTGGCAGAGCGCGGCTGGTGACCGCCGTGGGCGACCTCGTCGTCGGGGTGCTGGCCCTGCAGGGCGACGTGCGGGAGCACGTGCGCGCACTCCAGGCGTGCGGCGTGCGGGCCCGGCCGGTCCGCCGGCCCACCGAGCTGTCCGACGTCGACGCCCTGGTCATCCCGGGGGGCGAGTCCACCACCATGAGCAAGCTGGCGGTGGATCTCGGCCTGCTGGAGCCGGTGCGCGGCCGCCTGAAGACCGGCATGCCCGCGTACGGCTCCTGCGCCGGGATGATCATGCTCGCCGACGAGGTCCTCGACGGCCGGCCCGACCAGCGCACCTTCGGCGGCATCGACATGGCCGTGCGGCGCAACGCGTTCGGGCGCCAGGTCGACTCGTTCGAGGCGCCGGTGGCGCTCGAGGGCGTCGGCACCGTGCCGGGGGTGTTCATCCGGGCGCCGTGGGTGGAGCGGGTCGGCCCGGGCGTGCAGGTCCTGGGCCGGGTGGGGCACGGCCCCGCCGCCGGTAGGATTGTGGCGGTACGCCAGGGCCACCTGCTCGCGACCGCCTTCCACCCCGAGCTGACCGGGGATCTCCGGATCCACCGGCTGTTCGTGGACATGGCGCGCCGCTCCCTGGCGTCCGATGCCACCTCGGACGAGGATCCCGCGGACCCGGACCGCGCCTAGCTGCGCCCGGGCCGCGCCACCACGACGGAGGAGCAATGGCCGGCCATTCAAAGTGGGCGACGACCAAGCACAAGAAGGCGGTCGTCGACGCCCGGCGCGGCAAGCTGTTCGCCCGCCTCATCAAGAACATCGAGGTGGCGGCCCGCATCGGGGGCGGTGACCCCGCCGGTAACCCGACCCTGTACGACGCGGTCCAGAAGGCCAGGAAGGCCTCGGTGCCCAACGAGAACATCGAGCGGGCGATCCGGCGCGGGTCCGGGCAGGAGTCCGGCGGCGCCGACTGGCAGACCGCCATGTACGAGGGGTACGCGCCCGGCGGCGTGGCCCTGCTCATCGAGTGCCTGACCGACAACCGCAACCGTGCCGCCACCGAGGTGCGCACCGCCCTGACCCGGGGCGGCGGCTCGCTGGCCGACGCCGGCAGCGTCTCCTACCTTTTCAACCGCAAGGGCGTCGTGCTGGTCCCCAAGGAAGGGCGGACCGAGGACGAGGTCCTCGCGGCCGTGCTCGACGCCGGCGCGGAGGAGATCAACGATCTGGGCGAGTCGTACGAGGTGATCTGCGAGCCCGGCGACCTGGTGGCGGTGCGCAGCGCGCTGCAGGACGCGGGCATCGACTACGAGTCGGCGGAGACGTCGTTCGTACCCAGCGTCACCGTGCCGCTGGACGAGGAGGGCGCCCGCAAGGTGTTCCGCCTCATCGAGGCGCTGGAGGACCTGGACGACGTCCAGAACGTGTACGCCAACTTCGACGTCTCCGACGAGATCATGGCCGCGGTCGGCTGAGCCGGTCCCGGCACCGCACCACTCGCACCCGCACGACGTCGGCGCGCGGCCCCCACCGGGGGCGCGTCGTTCCCGCCCTCCGCGCGGGCCCCGGTCAGTGCCGCAGGAGGATCACCAGGACGACGGCGATCACCGCCACCGCGCCGCAGATGATGCCCACGATCGGCTGCCAGCGGTTGGCGGCGGTCTCCGGGCGCACGCGTCGCAACGCGATCGCGCCGAGGATGATCGCGGCTATGCCGGCGGGCAGGCCGAGCACGAAGCAGAACACCAGCGGTATCGACGCGATGCCCAGGATCAGTGACAGCAGGCCGAGAGTGTCGGTCTGCTGACCGCCCGGCCCAGGCTGACCCGCGCTCTCCGGACCCTCCCCGGCCGGGCGTCCGCGCATCGGATCCTCGCCCATCGGACCTCCCCTCAGACTTTCCCCCTGGTCGCGCGCCCGCCGCGGGGTGTCACTCCGCGAGCGCGGACGGCCCGGCCAGCACCGCTAGCCACGCCGCGGCCCGCCCGCCCGACGCGCGACAACGCCCGGGCGGGCGCCGTGGTCGTTCCGGGTACGCCCGGGACCCTCGTGCCAGGCCTGAGACTGTCTGCCCGGCGGGCGACCCCGCGAAACCGGACCATCGCCCCAGATCACGCCAGAGGGGGAGCGCCCTCACCCGAGCGGGGGACCGCCGGCCCGCTACCGGTGGGTAGCTCAGGCGGGCGCGTCGGTGGGTGCCACGTGCGCCACCAGCCGCGGCAGGACCTCCCCGAGCGGGGTCCGCACGACCGCGTCCGCCACCGGGTCGTACGGCGTGGGCTGCGCGTTGAGGATCACCAGCCGGGCGCCGGCGGCCAGGGCGTGCTCGCACAGCCCGGCGGCCGGGTACACCGACAGGGACGTGCCGGCGGCGATGAACAGGTCGCAGTCGCGGCTGGCCCGCACCGCGGCCGCGAGCACCGCCGGGTCGAGGGCCTCACCGAACGACACCGTCGCCGACTTCTGGATGCCGCCGCAGGCGAGGCAGGGCGGGTCGGCCTCGCCGGCGCGTACCCGCTCCAGCACCTCGCGCATCGGCGTGCGGCGGTCGCAGGAGAGGCACCGTACCCAGTGGACCGTGCCGTGCAGCTCCAGCACCAGGTCCGGGTCGGATCCGGCCGCCTGGTGCAGGCCGTCGATGTTCTGGGTGATCAGGGCGCGCAGCCGCCCGGACCGCTCCAGGTCCACCAGCGCGCGGTGGCCGGCGTTCGGCTCCGCCTGCCACACCGGGTGTGTCAGCCGCGCCTGCCAGGCCCGGCGGCGCACCTCGGGGTCGGCGAGGTACGCGTCGATGGTGACCAGCGCCTGTGCCGACGGGTCGCGGGTCCACACCCCCTGCGGCCCGCGGAAGTCCGGGATGCCCGAGTCGGTGGAGATGCCCGCTCCGGTCAGCACCGTCACCCGCTGCGCCTCGACCAGCCAGCCGGCGACCTCGGCCTCGGACGCGATCGGCGTGCTCATGGTTCCGACCGTACCGGCCCGGACGACGGTCAGGCCGCCCCCGGAGCCGGTGCCGGCTCGCGGGCCCGGACCACCGGCTCGACCCGGCCGGCCCACCGCGCGGCCGGCGACCCCCTCCGAGGGGATAGATTCGGCCCATCATGGACCCCTCCGCCGTCCTCACTGCACTGGCGGAGCTCGCCCCTGCCGGCCGGGACCGGGTGCTCGACGCCACGGGCGGACGCGCCCCACTGTGGCTGACAGACCCGGACCGCCCACCGCGGCGGAAGGCGACGCAGCGGCTGGCCGCCACGGACGCGCTCCACCGTGACGAGCGCCTGCTGCGCCGCGGCTGGGTCTTCGTCATCGGTCGGGCACAGTTCGGGGGAGCGTGGCGTCGGGTCTGCCTCCCGCTGCTCCACGAACCGGTCCGACTGCGGCAGGGGCTCCGCGGGTACACGGTGGTGCCCGCGGGCGACCTGACCCTGACCGACCTGGTGGAGGACGAACGGCTCGCCGCCGAGCTGGAGGGCGCCGACGGGGTCGGCACATGGTCGTGGTTGCGCGACGACTCCCGGCTGTCCGACTGGGTCCGCGCGACGTGTGCGGCGGCCGGCTTGAGCGTCGCGCGGATCGTGCCCTACGCGGCGGCACCGCCCCGGGCCGATCACCGCGACGGACTCGTGGCGGTCGCCCGCGCGGGTCTGTACCTCGGCCGGGAGGTGTTCAGCGGCCGGCCACGCGACTCGCTGCGCAGCTGGGCGACCCGCCAGGGGCTCGCTCGCACCGCGTTCGCCGCCGTGTACGGCGACGCGGACGATCCGGAGCGCGCCGGACTCACCGACGAGGCGGCCCAGGCGCCTCTGCTGTCGCCTCTGCCGCTCAGCGCCGCCCAGGCCGAGGTGGTACGTCGCTGCCGCACCGAACCCGTGGTGGTCGTGTCCGGCCCGCCCGGCAGCGGGAAGAGTCACACCGTGGTGGCGGCCGCGCTCGACGTGGTCGGCCGGGGTGGCAGCGTTCTGCTGGCCACCCAGTCGACGCACGCCGCCGACGTGCTCGGCGAGCTGCTGCGCCGGTATCCGGGCCCGACACCGGTGCTGTTCGGGGACGCGGAGCGCCGCAGCGCGATCGAGGCGGACCTGGCGGCCGGCCTGCGCACGTTCCACGGTGGCGCGCCGCCGGCCGACCGGGGGGCGCTGGCGCGGGCGAAGACCCGGGTCGACCGGCTGACGGCCGCGTTGACCTCGGCGCTGGAGCTGGAGCGCCGCGCCGCTCTCCTCGAGGAGTGGCAGCCGTTGCTGCCTGGTCTGATGGCCGACGTTCCGGGTGCCTTCCGCGGCGAGAAGGTGCCGGCCGCCGTCGAAGGGCTGGCGCGGCGGATCCACGCGCCCGCGACCGGAGCGGTGTCCCGCCTGCGGCGGAGGTGGGCGCGGCGACGACTCAACGCGCGGTTGGGCGCGGCGGCCTCCCTGCCGCTGGACCGTGTCATGGCGGCCATCGAGGCGGCAGAGTCGGTCCACGCGGCCAGCCGGCTGGCCGGTGCGGGCGGTACCGACCTGGCCGCGACCTGGAACGCGTGGTTCGACGCGCAGAGTGCGCTCGCCGAGGCGGTCGGCGCGGCGATCCGGGACCGCGTCGCCGGCGCCTCCCGCAGCCGCGCCGCCCGGCGCAGCCTGGCCGCCCTCGCCAGTGGGCTGCGGGCCGGCCGCCACCGGCGTCGGCAGCTGCTGGCGACCATGGACGCCTCGGCCCTCGTCAGGGCACTGCCACTGTGGGTGGGGACCGCCGCCGACGTCGGCGAGCTGCTGCCGCCCGTGCCGGGCCTGTTCGACCTGGTGATCCTCGACGAGGCGTCGCACCTGGACCAGATACGGGCCGCGGAGGTGCTCGTGCGCGGCCGTCGGGCGCTGGTGGTGGGCGACCCGCGGCAGCTGCGGTTCGTCTCGTTCGTGGCCGATGTGGACGTCGCCGCCACGCTGCACCGGTACGGCCTGGACGAGCGGGTGGACGTCCGCCGGGTCAGCGCGTACGACCTGGCGACCTCCGCGGCGCGGGTGACCTGGCTGGACGAGCACTACCGCTCGGTGCCGCATCTGATCCAGTTCTCCGCTGAGCGCTTCTACTCGGGTCGGGTGTCGGCGCTCACCCGTCATCCGGCCAACGAGGCGCTCGACGTGATCGACGTGGTACGGGTGGCCGACGGGTCCGGGAGCGGCGGGGTGAACCCGGCCGAGGTCGGTGCGGCGGTGGAGGCCGTTCGCCGGCTCGCGGCCTCGGGCCTCACCGGCATCGGAGTGATCACTCCTTTCCGGAGTCAGGCCGACGCGCTGGAGCAGGCGCTGTTGGATGCCTTCCCGGTCGACGACGTGGAGCGTCTGGGCCTGCGGGTAGGCACCGTGCACTCGTTCCAGGGGAGCGAGGCCGACGCCGTGGTGGTGTCCCTTGCGGTCACCGACGACGACCCGCCGGCCCGGCTCCGCTTCCTCAGCGACCCGCACCTGTTCAACGTGATGATCACCCGGGCGCGGCGGCGAATGGTCGTGATCACCTCACTCACCAGGCCCGACGGCCTGGTGGGCAGCTACCTGCGGTACGCCGAGGCGGGACCCCGGCCCCCCGACTCCTCCGTGCCGGCCCACGCCTGGACAGCCGCTCTGGCGGACGGGCTACGCCGTGCCGGTGTGCCGGTACGGTGCGACTACCCGGTAGGACGGTGGAACGTGGACCTGTGCGTGGGCGAGGGCGCCGACGCGACCGGTGTGATCTGCCGGGTCCACCCCGACGGCGTGGCGGCGCACCTTGCGGCCGGCGCGCTCGCGACGGCCACCGGTCCCGACCGCGGACGCCCGTGAGCCGGTCGTCACTGCCGGCACCCCTCCACATTCCCCCACCCCTGCCCCGGGAGCGGCCGCGCGAGCGTCGCTCTTGGTGCGGATAGGACAACTCGCGGGCCGTACGTTCGGGTGTCCGGAACCTGACGTTCGGTTCGTCTCCTCGCGTCCGCCACGCCGACGACCTGCGCTTTTGCAGCGCCTATCACCCAGCGTGGTCACCTGGTGGCGTGAAATGACTGCCAAGTGGAGGGAAGTGGAGTAAAGTGGTGCCCCTGTGGCGGCCACGCGCATCCGAGGGGGGTGGAGCCGGTGTTCCTCGGTACCCACACCCCGCGCCTGGACGACAAGGGCCGGCTCATCCTGCCGGCCAAGTTTCGGGAGGAGCTCGCCGACGGCGTGGTGATCACCAAAGGGCAGGAACGCTGCCTGTACGTGTTCCCGATCGCCGAGTTCGAGGCGATCGCGGCGAAGCTGCGCGAGCAACCGATGACGAGCAGGGCCGCCCGGGCATACAGCCGGGTGTTCTTCGCCTCCGCCCACGACGAGGTGCCCGACAAGCAGGGCCGGGTGACGATCCCGGCTCACCTGCGCGAGTACGCCGGGCTCGACCGCGAACTCGTCGTGATCGGGGCGAGCACCCGGGTGGAGATCTGGGACCGGCGGGCGTGGGAGACCTACCTCGCCGAGAACGAGGACGACTTCGCCGACATCGAGGAGGGGGTGTTGCCCAGCGGGCTGTGACCGCCCGCACCGGACCGACCGCCGTGCCGCGAGCCCTCCATCCGCTGGCGTCCTGGCATCTCTTCCCCGGTGCCAGGGATCGAGCGGATGGGGAGCTGGCGACACGGCGGTGGCAGCCGCCCGATGGCCGGGCCGGCGCCTGGAGCGCAGCAGGGGGTCGATCGACATGGCAGAGCCGCACGGGACACACGTACCGGTGCTGGTCGACCGCTGCCTGGAGCTGCTCGGCCCCGCCTTCGAGGCGGCCGCGGCGGCCGGTCGTACCCCCGTGCTGCTGGACGCCACGATCGGCTCGGGCGGCCACGCCGAGGCGGCGCTGACCGCCTACCCCCGGCTGCGGCTGGTGGGGCTGGACCGCGACCCGGAGGCGATCGCGCGCTCCCGGCGGCGCCTGCAGCGGTTCGCCGACCGGGTGGAGCTGGTGCAGACCCGGTACGACGAGCTGGCGCGCGTGCTGGCCGAGCTCGGCCACGAGCGGGTCGACGGGGTGCTGTTCGACCTGGGGGTGTCCTCGCCGCAGCTGGACACACCCGAGCGCGGCTTCTCGTACGCCCGGGAGGCGCCGCTGGACATGCGGATGGACCCGGCCTCGCCGTTGACCGCCGCCGACGTCGTCAACACGTACTCCGCCAGGGAGCTGACCCGGGTGCTGCGGGAGTACGGGGAGGAACGGTTCGCCGCCCGGATCGCGGCGGCGATCGTCCGGCAGCGCGAGCGGGCGCCGCTCACCTCCACCAGCCAGCTCGCGCAGCTGGTGCGGGACGCGATCCCCGCCCCCGCCCGGCGTACCGGCGGACATCCGGCCAAGCGCACCTTCCAGGCCCTGCGCATCGAGGTCAACGACGAGCTGGCGGCCCTGTCCGCGGCGCTGCCGGCCGCGCTCGACGCGTTGGCACCCGGTGGGCGGATCGTGGTGCTGTCCTACCACTCCCTGGAGGACCGGATCGTCAAGCGGGAGCTGGTACGGCGCTCCCGCAGCTCGGCTCCACCGGACCTGCCGGTGGAGCCGCCCGGCACCGGCCCGACCCTACGGCTGCTGACGCGGGGTGCGGTGCGGCCGTCGGACGACGAGGTGGCGGCCAACCCGCGGGCCGCCTCCGCCCGGTTGCGCGCGGCCGAGCGCCTCGGCACCGCGACCCCGGGCGGGTCCGGCGACGCCGGTGCGAGCGCCCTCGGCGCCGGCGGTACGCGCGGGCGTGGCGGTGGCCGCGCGGGCGCCGGGGTGGACGGGACGGAGGGCCGTGGCGGCAGCGGTACCGGCGCCGGGGCGGACGGCACGGAGGGCCGTGGCAACGCCCGCGCGCACGGCCGTGCCGACACCCGGCCCTGGGGGGCGTGTCAGCGCGGCGACCTGGTCGTCGCCGGGCTGCGCGCGGATGAGGGGGTTGAGCATGTACGTCCATGAGAGCGAGGCGGTGACGCGGCGCATGCGGCAGGCGCGCCGGGACGCCGGCGCGTCGGCGCGGCGGGGACCCGGCCGGCCCTCGGCCGCCGGTGCGACCGGTCCGACCGGCGCACGGTCGGCACCGCTCCTGCCGCGCCCCCGCACCGCCGGCGCCGGCGGTGCCGGCAGGTCCGTCGCGGCGACCGCCGCCGCGGGGACGAGGCCGGCCAGGACCGCGCGGGACGACGGCGTCCGCGCCCCACGCCGCGGTACGGGCGGCCGGGCGGAGGCGGAGCGGGCCGCTCTCGCGGTCGCGCCGCCCGCCCCGGTCGCGGTGCCGCGCACCGCGTTCGTGGTGCTGGTCCTGACCGTGGTCGCGGTCGGGGTGATCGGGATCCTGCTGCTGAACACGAAGGTCAACGAGAACGCCTTCATCCTGCACGACCTGCAGCAGGAGCAGGCCCGGCTGGACCGGCGGCAGCAGGAGCTCGAGCAACAGATCGCGCAGGCCTCGTCACCGGTCCAGCTGGACGCGGCGGCCCGCCGGCTGGGGCTGGTGAAGGCCGAGCACGTGGGCTACCTGCGGCTGTCCGACGGCGAGATCATCCTCGAGTCGCCGGACGGGGTCACCGGTGACGACCCGCTCTGGACGGACGGCGGCGTACCGGACCAGGGTGTCGCGGGCCAGGGTGGGCCGGACCAGGACGTGCCGGACGGCGCGGCGGACCAGGACGGCCAGGACGGTGCGACCGACCCGGATGCGCAGGACCCCGACGCCACCACCGGCCCGGCCGACTCCACCACCGGTCCGGCGGGGACGGAGGGCTGAGCGTGGCACTCCGGCGTACCGGCATCGCGGAGGCCCGCACGTACCGGCCGCGCGGCCGGACCCTCCGCGAACGTGAGCCGGCCACCCCGGCCACGCCGGTGGCGGGCGAACCGGTCGTCGAG
>VSBZ01000008.1:0-31635 GCA_047459215.1 Micromonosporaceae bacterium
GGCCCGGCGAGGATGCGTCGATCCGCAGCGAGATTAGCAAGTGATCCCACTCGGCGACACCTCCGCGCCGAGCGCGAGACGGATGCGGTTGGATGGGACCCATGAAGGATCGCATCGGGTGGGGGATTCTCGGCGCCGGCCACATCGCGGGCGTGTTCGCCGCGGATCTCGCGCTTCTCACCGACGAGGCCGAACTGGTTGCGGTCGGGTCCCGGTCACAGGAGAAGGCCGACGAGTTCGCGGCGCAGTACGGCTTCGCCCGCGGCTACGGCTCCTACGCCGAGTTGGCCGCCGACCCCGACGTCGACGTGGTCTACGTCGCGTCCGTCCACAGTGACCACTTCGACTCCGCCCGGCTGTGTCTGGAGGCCGGCAAGGCGGTGCTGATCGAGAAGCCGATCACCGTCTCCGAGGCCCGGGCGAAGGCGCTGATCAAATGGGCCCGGGACCGCGGCCTGTTCCTGATGGAGGCGGTCTGGACCCGGACCAACCCGCTGATCCGACAGGCGGTCGACCTGGTCGCCTCCGGTGAGATCGGCGCGGTCAAGCACATCTCCGCCTCGTTCGGGTTCGCGTTCGACGGCCCGGAGACGCACCGGCTGCTCGACCCGGCGCAGGCCGGCGGCGGCATCCTCGACCTCGGCGTCTACCCGGTGCACGGGGTGGACCTGTTCCTCGGCGAGCCCGACCGGGTGATCGGGTACGGCCACCTGGCCCGCACCGGCGTCGACGCGCACGCGTCAGCGCTGCTGGGCTTCGAGGCCCGGCCCGACCGCCCCGCCGCCACCGCCTCGGTCAGCTGCAGCCTGGAGGCGAATCTGCCGACCCGGCTCGAGGTGTTCGGCACCCAGGGCCAGCTGGTGATCGACGAGTTCATCCGGCCGCCCGAGATCGCCGTCCACCGCGGCGTCGACCGCGACGTGAAGCCGGAGATCCTGATCAACGAGTGGCCCGGGGGCGGCTACACCTACCAGGCCCAGGAGGTGATGCGCTGCCTGCGGTCCGGCGAGTTGTCCTCGCCGATGGTGCCGTGGGAGTCCACCCTGGGCGCGATGCGGACGCTGGACCGCTGGCTCGCCGGGGTGGAGGTGGCGCAGCAGCAGCCGGGGGACCGGCGCGCCGGCAGGCGCGGCACCGCCGTACCCACCCGGCCGGCTGCTGCCGGGGGAGCGCACAACCGGCCGCCGGCTGCGGTTCGTGGCCGCCAACCTGTGCACGGTGGTCAGCCTGTCGCTGGGTGTGCTGGCGATCCTGCTCGCGATGCGCGACGAGGTCCGGCTGGCCGCGCTCTGCCTGATCGCGTGCGTGCTGTGCGACGGGCTCGACGGCACGATCGCACGCCGGCTGGGGGTCGCCAGCCCGTTCGGCGCCCAGATGGACTCGCTGGCGGACATGTGCGCGTTCGGGATCGCCGCCCCGGTCGTGCTGTACGCGTCCCTTCTGGGCAGCGTGCCCCGGACCGCGGCCGCGCTCGCGTGCACCGCCGTGGCCGTGGGGGCGGCCATCCGGCTGGCGCGGTTCAACGTCACGTCCCACGACCCGCGCTTCTTCCACGGCGTGCCGACCACGGCGGTGGCCGCGGTGCTGGCGGTCGCGGTGCTCATCCAGCCGCCCATCGCCGCGCCGCTGCAGCTGCTCGGGATGGCCCTGCTGGCCCTCGCGATGGTCTCGAGCTTCCCGTACGCCACGATCGGCCGCCTGCTCCGGCTACCGGCCTGGCTGTGGCCGTTGCCGCTGGCCGGAGCGCTGCTTTATCCGCAGGCGACGTTCCTCGTGCTGGTCGGGGTCTATCTCGCCAGCGGTCCGCTGGTGTGGCTCCACCGGCGCCGGGTCACGTGAGCCACGGTCGCCGCAGCCTGCGCCGCCGCCGTCGATCGGCGGCCGGCCGAAGGGCGGGGTCCGGCCGGGGGCCTACCGCCAGCGCGCCAGCGGGGTCGTCCCGCCCTGCAGGCGGTCGCCCGGCGCCACCATCGGCTCCACCGCGTCGGCGGGCAGGTAGACGTCGGTGCGGGAGCCGAAGCGGATGAGGCCGAACCGCTCCCCGCGCGCCAGCACGGTGCCGACCGGGGCGCGGTGGACGATCCGGCGGGCGATGAGGCCGGTGCGCTGCGCGACGACGACCCTGCCGCGGGAGGTCTCCAGGACCGTGTACGCCGACGCGTTGTGCTCCGCCTCCGGCATCATCGCGGGCGCGTAGCCGCCCTCGGTGAGGAAGTGGTCGGCGACCGTGCCGGCCACCGGCGCCCGGTTGACGTGCACGTCCGTCACCGACAGGAACGCGGCGACCCGCAGGTACTCCGCCGGCGTACCGTCGGGCGTGAACCGGTCGTCGGTGACCCGTTCCACCGACAGCACGCGGCCGTCGCTGGCCGCCACGATCAGGTTCGGGTCCGCCGGCGGTTCCCGGTGCGGGTCGCGGAAGAACGCGGCCACCGGCAGCGCCGCCACGGCGGGCAGCAGCCACCGGCGGGAGCCCGGCCGCGCCAGCCGGGTGAGCACGGCGGTGAGCAGGGCGAGCCCGGCCGCCGCGACGCCGTTGGAGTCCAGGTGCAGGTCCCGGGAGAGCGGGACGCTGGACGGGCGGTCCACGGGCTCGAGCCGGTCCAGCAGCTGCGGGTCGATCGGGCTCCACGCGAACCGGTGGACGCGCACCGGTGGCAGGTTACGGAGCACCAGGTCCGAGCCGGCGCCGTAGAGCACCGACATCCGGCCCAGCTCGGCCGCGGCGCCGCCGGCCAGGGCGGGCACCGCCGCGGTGGCCGCGCACACCACCCCACCCGGACGCAGCTGTTTCGCGAGCTCCTCGAGCGACTGTCGGGCCTGGTCGGCGGAGCCCGTCACCGCCTCGGCGAGCACCACCACGTCGACGTGGTCGACCTCCGAGGGCGACTCCACCACCCGTACCCGCTCGGCGACCCACCGGCCCAGGCCGGCGAGGTGGTCGCGCATCGCGGTCGGGTCGGGGGACGAGACCGCCAGCGTGTCAGCCGGGTCCAGCGCCTCCAGCGACGCCCGGAGCACCGCCGAGGCGGGTGTGGCATCCACCAGTAGGCAGGTCTTGGGGCCGGGCCGGCGGGCGACCTCGCTCACGAGGGCCCGGGCGGCGCGGTCACCGATGGACCACCGGACCACCGGAGCAAGCGCGGGTCGCGTCATGCCGGCCAGCATAGGCCGTGCGGCGGCGCCTAACCGCCCGGGTCGGCAGCGTGGCGGCGCCGCAGCGCGCGGACGCTGCCGACCAGGCCGGCCGTGCCGAGCGCCACCAGGCCGCCGGCCACCATCCAGCTGAGCGCGGCGGCGGTGGGCGACGTCAGGCGCGCCACCAGCCACACCAGGGCGATGCCGAGAAACAGGACGCCGGCACCGAGGGACACCGGGTCGGCCGCACGCCTCGTCATCGGGTGACCTCCACGTAGCCGACGTCGGCCTCGATCGAGAGCCGTAGCGTGCCGGCTCCGGGCCGGCCGGGGTCGACCACGCCTCGCGCGGTACGCACGCCGCCGACCTCCACGCCCAGGAGGTCGGCGGCACCGAACTGGATCCGCGCGTCCGCCTCCACCGCCACGTCCGGTGGCAGCAGCACCCGCACCTGACCGAAGCTGGTCCGGACCCGGACCGCGGCGTCCCGGCCGGCGAAGTCCACCTGGCGCAGGTCGAGCAGCCCGTCACCGAACCGCACCTCGTAGCGGTCGGCGAGGTCGGTGACGTCCGTCGGCGTCCAGGTGACCTGGGTGCCGACGTGGTCGGCCCGGTAGGTGTCGAAGGCGTGGGCGACCGGCAGCACCAACGCCAGCACCAGCCCCGGCACGATCAGCGACCGGGCGCCTCCGAGCCAGGCACCGGCGACCAGGCCCGCACCGACCACCGCCAGCGCGGCGGCCACGTACCCCGCCAGTGGCACGTCGACCACACCCGCCAGCTCCAGGATGCGCAACGCCCCCAGCACGGTCAGGGTGGCGAAGAAGGCGATCGGCAGCATCGGCAGCCGGCGGTGCGACCCGGCCGGAGGGCCGGCGACGGGTCCGCTCGCCACGGTCGGCGCCTCCGACCACGGGGGCGGCCCTGCCGCGGTCGCGGCACCCGGGGACGGTCCCGGTTCCCCGGCGGTGACCGACGACCACGCCGACGGGCGGGGCACGGTTTCCGTCGCCGGGGAGGCGGTCGCCGTCCGGGCCGTGGCGGCCGGATCTCCCGCGCCGGAGGTCACCGGTGCGCCGGGGGTGGGCTGGCCGGCCGGCTGGTCCTCCCCAGACGGTCCGGCCGGCGACGACGGCGACGGACCGGCCGGCGTACCCGGCGGCGGCCCGGGCGGCGTGCCCGGTGGGG
The DNA here is from genome assembly GCA_047459215.1 of Micromonosporaceae bacterium. Classification (GTDB taxonomy): domain Bacteria; phylum Actinomycetota; class Actinomycetes; order Mycobacteriales; family Micromonosporaceae; genus Natronosporangium. The sequence continues at coordinate 4,327 of VSBZ01000008.1, forward strand.
GACCGGGCGGGGGGCCGCCCGACGGCCCACCGCCCGGACCGGCCGCACCCGGGTCCCGGCGGGCGTTGGCCGCCTGCTGCTGCACCAGCAGCACCCCGCCGAGCGCGAGCGCGGCGCCGAACAGCACCGCGTCGATCACCCGCGGGGTGACGACCACCAGGGTCACCACGATCAGCGCGATCAGCACGATGGCCAGCAGCGACGAGGTGGCCGAGCGGCCCTGCCCGAACAGGCTCTCGATCGGCGAGGCGGTGTCCCCCTCCTCCGGCAGCGTCAGCCACAACAGCAGGTAGGCGAGCAGGCCGACGCCGCCGAAGCACACCAGCACCGCCAGGACGACGCGCCACAGCACCGGGTCGGTGCGGGTGGCGCGGCCCACGGCCGCGCACACGCCCGCGACGTACCTGCCCTGCACGGGCCGCACCAGCCCGTACCGGGCCGCGGTGCGGGCCAGCCCGGACCAGTTGGAGGTCTCGTGCTCGCTGGACATGCCCCGATCGTGCCCCGGCCGGGCGGGCCGCCGCCTCCGGACCTACCCCGAGGTGACCCGGAGTTCAAGCTGGTGGGAAGGTCAGGGTCGGGCACCCTGGTCGCCACGAGGAAGCCATGTGACGATCGACGGGACGACCAGTCGGAGGACGTGGTGATCGGAACGTCGGCAGGGGCGCGCGACAGGCCGGCCGGCGCGGGTGCCACCGCACCCGACGGGGAGCGGTCGGCAGCCGCCGCCGGTGCGTCCGCGGCCCCGCGGCTGTACCGGGAACCGGACGCACGTCTCCTCGCGGGGGTGGCCGCCGGGCTGGCCACCCACCTCGGCCTGCCCGTGACGGTGGTCCGGCTGGCGTTCGTGGTGCTGCTGGGCGTCAACGGCCTGGGGGCGCTGCTGTACGCGGTGTTCTGGGCCGTGCTGCCGCCCCGCCCCGGAGTGGCCGGCGCCCGCCGCGACCTTGCGAAGCTGCTGCTGTTCGCCGTCCTCGCGCTGGTGGTCCTGGCCGTCCGGGCGTTCGTCGCCGACCTCAGCGACGTCAGCGCCGTGGCCGGCTGGCTGATCGCCCTCATCGCGATCGGCGCCGGCGTGATCTGGCACCAGGTCGGGGATCCGGACCCGCGCCGCCGGGGTTCGGCCGCGGCGGAGGCGGTCCCGGGTGCGCCGTGGCTGGGCGCGATCCTCACCGAGACGGGCCGGCGGGCGTACCTCATGCGGTTCATCGGCGGCGGCGTGCTCATCATCGTCGGCACCGTGGGCCTCGCCGCCGCGTACACCCCGGTGGGCGGCTCCAGCGTGACCGCGGTGCTCAACGGGCTGCTGTTCGCGGTCGTCGCCCTGCTGGGCGTGGCCCTGGTGGCGGCGCCGATGCTGTGGCGCATGATCGGGGTGCTCCGCGAGGAGCGGGAGGCGCGCATCCGCGAGCAGGAGCGGGCCGAGTTCGCGGCGATGATCCACGACCAGGTGCTCCACACGCTGGCGCTCATCCAGCGCAGCGCCCCGACCGGCTCGGACGCCTACCGGCTGGCCCGGGCGCAGGAACGCACCCTGCGCAACTGGCTGTACCGGCCGGCCGGCACCCCCGGGCAGCGGCTGGAGACCGCGCTGGAGCAGGCGGCCGCCGAGGTGGAGGACGCGTACCCGGTCACGGTGGAGGTGGTCGTGGTCGGGTCGGACCCGGCCGAGAACGGCGAACGGATCGAGGCGCTGGTCGCCGCCGCCCGCGAGGCCATGGTCAACGCGGCGCGGCACGCCCGGGTCGACAGCGTCTCCGTGTACGCCGAGGTCGAGCCGGACCAGGTCAGCGTGTTCGTCCGCGACCGCGGGGTCGGGTTCGACCCGGCCGCGGTCGACCCGGGCAGGCACGGCGTCCGTGGTTCGATCATCGGGCGCATGGAGCGCCACGGTGGCCGGGCGGAGATCGTCAGCTCTCCCGGGGAGGGCACCGAGGTCCGGCTTCTGCTACCGCTGGCGGGCGACCGGAAGGAGTCACCATGAGCGACCCGGTAGGTGGCGCGGACACCGCTTCCGGCACCGCGCCGGAGGCGGCCCGCCGGTTGCGGGTGTTCCTCGTCGACGACCACGCGATGTTCCGCGCCGGGGTGCGCACCGAGCTGCGGGACCACGTGGACGTGGTCGGCGAGGCCGGCACCGTGCCGGAGGCGGTACGGCAGATCGTGGCGCTGCGCCCCGACGTCGTGCTGCTGGACGTGCACATGCCCGACGGCGGTGGCCGGGCGGTGCTGGAGCAGGTGCGTCAGCAGCTCGAACCGGGCGCGACCGTGCGGTTCCTGGCGCTGTCGGTCTCCGACGCGGCCGAGGACGTGATCGGCCTCATCCGGGCGGGGGCGCGGGGCTACGTGACCAAGAGCATCTCGCCGGGCGAGCTGGCCGACGCGATCCGGCGGGTGGCCGAGGGCGACGCCGTGTTCAGCCCCCGGCTGGCGGGGTTCGTGCTCGACGCGTTCGCCGCCCGTCCCCACGCCACCCTCGCCGACCCGGAGCTGGACCAGCTGACCAACCGGGAGCGCGAAGTGCTGCGGCTGCTGGCCCGCGGGTACGCGTACAAGGAGATCGCCCGGGAGCTGTACATCTCGATCAAGACGGTGGAGACGCACGTCTCGAACGTGCTGCGCAAGCTGCAGATGTCCAACCGGTACGAGCTGTCCCGGTGGGCGGTCGACCGCCGCATCGTCTGAGGCGCACCGCACCGCCGCCACGGCCGCCTGCGCCGGCCGGCGCGCGGGCACCGGTCGGTCCGGGCGGGCGGTCCGGTCCCCGCGGAACCGGACGGACCGCCGCCGGTCAGAGGGGGCCTCGTCCGGCCCGTAGCAGCAGCAGACCGACCTGGGTGCCGTCCGGACCGAGCGCGGCGTGGTACCGCTCCAGGACCTCCCGCTCCCGCGCCAGCGCCAGCCGGGTCCCACCGGCGGCCAGCCGGGCCTCACCCACCCGCCGGGACAGCTCCGCGCGCTCGCGCCACAGCCGGATGATCTCTTCGTCGATCTCGTCGATCCGCGCCCGCAGGCGGGCGATCTCGGCCTGCGGGTCCGTGTCGGACGTCGTGACGGTCATGGGGTCTCCTCCGCGGTCCGCCCCGGCCGCCCGGAGACACCACACCCCCGGGCGGTGAGCCCGGGGGCCAGTCGGTCAGTGGATCAGGCGCGACCTACGGCTGCCGGGCTCCCGGAGCCGTAGAAGAAGTAGAACCGCGTCCCGATCACGCGGCCGAGTATGCCACATCGTCCCAGGCCGCGGGCCTGGGGCACCACGATGTGGGACGGGAGCCGGTGACCGGGGCCCGCCCCGCGGCGGTCCGTGGGCGGGAACCCGGTGGCGGTGCGGTCACTCGGCGGCGTCGGGCGAGCGCCGTAGACTCCGGTGCGATGCCTACCGCTCACCAGGTCTCCACGATGCTCGAGGTCTCTCCGGACGCCGGCCGCACGACCGACGGTGAACCCGCCCGCCGCGGCCCGTCCCGGGACCCGCAGGAGCTGCTGGAGGGCCTGAACGGGCCGCAGGTGGAGGCCGTGACGCACACCGGGTCGCCCCTGCTCATCGTGGCGGGCGCCGGCTCGGGCAAGACCCGGGTGCTGACGCACCGGATCGCGTACCTGCTCGCCGCCCGGGACGTCCACCCTGGCGAGATCCTCGCGATCACGTTCACGAACAAGGCGGCGGGCGAGATGAAGGACCGCGTGGCCGCCCTGGTGGGCAGGCGGGCGCGGATGATGTGGGTGTCGACGTTCCACTCCGCGTGCGTGCGGATCCTGCGGGCGGAGCACGCGCACGCCGGGCTGAAGTCGACGTTCTCGATCTACGACGCGGACGACTCGCGCCGGCTCATGCAGCTGGTCGCCCGGGAGCTGGACCTGGATCCCAAGCGCTACCCGGCCCGCTCGCTGGCGGCGCAGGTGAGCAACCTGAAGAACGACCTCATCGACCCGGAGGACTTCGCGCGGACCGCCCGCGGGCCGCACCAGCGGGTGCTCGCCGAGGTGTACGCCCGTTACCAGCAGCGGCTGCGGCAGGCGCACGCGCTCGACTTCGACGACCTCATCATGACCACCGTGCACCTGCTGCAGGCGATGCCGCAGGTCGCGGAGAAGTACCGGCGCCGCTTCCGGCACGTGCTGGTCGACGAGTACCAGGACACCAACCACGCCCAGTACGTGCTGATCAGGGAGCTGGTCGGCGACGAGGGCGGGGAGATCCCGCCCGCGGAGCTGTGCGTCGTCGGTGACGCCGACCAGTCGATCTACGCCTTCCGGGGCGCGACCATCCGCAACATCCTCGAGTTCGAGCGCGACTTCCCCAACGCGCGCACCATCCTGCTGGAGCAGAACTACCGCTCCACCACCACCATCCTCAACGCGGCCAACGCGGTCATCGAGCGCAACCCGGGCCGTAAGCCCAAGCGGTTGTGGAGCGACCTCGGCGCCGGCGAGCCGATCGTCGGGTACGTGGCGGACACCGAGCACGAGGAGGCGGACTGGATCGCCCGGGAAATCGACCGGCTGACCGACGCCGGCATCGCGCGGCCGGCCGACATCGCGGTGTTCTACCGCACCAACGCCCAGTCCCGGGTGTTCGAGGAGATCTTCATCCGGCTCGGTCTGCCGTACAAAGTGGTCGGTGGCGTCCGGTTCTACGAGCGCAAGGAGGTCCGCGACGCGCTGGCGTACCTGCGCGCGGTGGTGAACCCGGACGACACGGTGAGCATCCGCAGGATCCTCAACACCCCGCGCCGCGGCATCGGCGACCGTGCCCAGGCCTGTGTGGAGGCCCTGGCCTCCCGGGACCGGATCTCGTTCACCCAGGCGCTGCAGCGGGCCGACGACGCGCCCGGGATCGGCCCCCGGGCGGTCAACGCGATCCGGGACTTCCTGTCGCTGTTGGACGACCTCCGCCGGCTCGCCGAGACCTCGCCCCCGGAGGACGTGCTGGAGGCGGTGCTGCACCGCACCGGCTACGTGTCCATGCTGGAGGACAGCCACGATCCGCAGGACGCCGGCCGGCTGGAGAACCTGCAGGAGCTGGTGAGCGTCGCACGGGAGTACACGGAGCGGACGGCCGCCGCGGGGGAGGAGCCGACCCTGGCCGGCTTCCTGGAACAGGTCGCGCTGGTGGCCGACGCCGACGAGGTGCCGGACGCGGCTCCGGACGCGGCCGGGGTGGTCACGCTCATGACCCTCCACACCGCCAAGGGGCTGGAATTCCCGGTGGTGTTCATGACCGGGCTGGAGGAGGGCGTGTTCCCGCACGACCGGTCCCTGGCGGACCCGAGGGAGCTGGAGGAGGAACGCCGGCTCGCCTACGTGGGCATCACCCGGGCCCGCTCGCGCCTCTACCTCACCCGGGCGGTCACCCGGTCCGCGTGGGGCCAGCCGCAGTACAACCCGCCGTCGCGGTTCCTCGACGAGCTTCCGGCCGAGCTGGTGCGCTGGGAGCGCACGGAGGCGGCGGTGACGTCGTGGCGCGGCACCTCCACCCGGTCGGGCCCGGCCGGGCGGCCGTCGGAGCGGCCCGGTGGGCGCCTGACCACCGCGTCCCAGCTGCCGAAGGTGCCGGCGCTCAGCCCCGGCGACCGGGTCAACCACCAGCGGTACGGGCTGGGCCGGGTGCTCGCGGTCCAGGGCACCGGTGCACGTGCCCAGGCCCAGATCGACTTCGGCGACCAGGTGCTGTGGATCGTCCTGCGGTACTCGCCGATGGAGAAGCTCTGACCGGGGCAGCGACCGGCGTGGCCGTCCGCACCGTGGCGTCCCCGCACCGGCGGGGGACCCGGGTGGGGCGGTGGCCGACCGCCCCACCCGGACCGTGGGGGGACAGGAGTGTGGTCCGCGGACGGGTCAGCACCCATCAATGTGGATGTTCCGGTTGGCCAGCCACCTGACCGGCTCGACCCGGTTCCACATGCCCTTGTGGACTTCGAAGTGGAGGTGCGGTCCGCTGGAGTCGCCGGTCGAGCCCTCCAGGGCGATGACGTCGCCGGGTTCGACCCTGTCGCCCACGGAGACGGTCGCCTGCGACGCGTGAGCGTAGTGGGTGACGTAGCCGTCACCGTGGTCGATCATCACCGAGATGCCGTACCCGGCGATCCCCCAGCCCGCGTGGATCACCGTGCCGGCGCCGACCGCCCGGATCGGGGTGCCCGGCGGCGACGCCAGGTCGACCCCACCGTGCAGGACGCCCCACCGCGGGCCGAAGCACGAGGTGGTGAAGGCGCCCGGCATCGGGTGGACCCACTTGGGCGGCGGCGCGGGCGCGGCCGCGGCGGGTTCGCTCCGCTCGGACGTGTCCGGGGCAGCGGAGGGGGAGGCGTCGGGGGGCGTCGACCCGGATCCGGGGTCGTTCTCGGGCGCGGATCCGTCGACCAGCGGGTCCGTCCGCGCGGAGCGGTCGGAGCGGTCGAGGGCGGCGTCCCGCCCGGACAGGTCGGCCGATGCCGTGGCGTGGGGACCGGGCCTCGCCGACGGCCCACGTGCGTCCACTGTGGTCGCAGTGGCGGTGCCCAGTCCGATCGCGGTCAGGGCCACGAGGGCCACCACCATTTCCTGCGGGCGCTGGGGTCCGGCCCAGGCGGCCAGTACCTGCCGGAGCCGGACGAGGATCGGCGCCTGTCCGAGTCGGTGCCACGCCGACCGGACCTGTCGGGCCAACCGCCGGCGGTGGGTCAGGACGTCACCGTGCCACCGGCGGCGGTTCGTCAGCTTGTCTCGCACCAGAGACCTCCGTCGGGGGGATACGGAGCCTCTATGGTGCCAAAGGCGCGTGCCCGATTTAGAACCCGTTCACCTATAAGTGATATTAAGGCGGGGCGTGTATGCTCTCACACCGGCCGGTGTGGCCGGGACTACTTTGTCGCTGCATGCTGCAACGATGCGGCCCCCGCGAGTGGACGGTCGGCGCCGCCGTCGTGGCGGACAGGACGGGCGCGGTGACGGAGAGGCGCATCCGTGTCACACGCGGGCACGTCGCCGTGACGTGCGACCGGTCGCTGTGACGAAAAGAAGTCTAGTCGTAACGGAGAGTGTAGAAGTCGGTCGTGTGCGGTAGGTCTCAGCCGCCGTAGATCTCCTCGGTCGCGGTGAGGAGATCGACACCGTGCTCCTTCAGCCAGGGGATCGGGTCCTGCGGTACGCCGTTGACGTGGACCTCGAAATGGACGTGCGGCCCGAAGGAGTAGCCGGTGTTGCCGGCCCGCGCGATGATCTCGCCGGCGGAGACCTCCTGGCCCTCCCAGACCAGCAGCTCGGAGTTGTGGCCGTACAGGGTCTGGACCCCGTCGCCGTGGTCGATGATGACCGCGTACCCGTAGCCGGCGTACCAGCGCGACAGCACCACCGTGCCGGCGTGAACGGCGTGCACCGGGGTGCCGTGCGGTACGGCGAGGTCCACCCCGTTGTGCATGGTCCCCCACCGCCAGCCGAACGGCGAGGACAGGGTGTAGTCGTACGTCGGGAGCAGCCACACGTCGGGGGCGGCCTGCGTGATCGAGGTGGCGAGCCCGCCCCGGTCCGCCTGCGCACGGGAGGCGCGCTCCGCCGCCTCGGCGCGCTCCTTGAGCATGTCCTCGTCGACGGTGCCGAGGGCCGAGAGCGGGTTGGGCGCCTTGGCGTCGGGAATGGCCGCTCCGGCGCCGAGCGCCACCACACCGGCGCCGACCATGGCGCTGGTGACCACGGTGGCGTAACGGTGACGCGGTGGGGCCGGAACACGGCGACGTCCGCGGTAGCGCCGGGGTGCCGGTCGCTCGTCCACGCACTCCTCCCTCTGCCGGCGCTCCGGGACACCGCCGCGGATGACGGTGCGTAGCCACCCGGATGCCGGATCCACATGCTCCGGTGGGCACGATTCGGCCGGACGACCGATGCGCCCGCCACACCGTAGCGGAGGCGCCGACCGGACCACAAGCCACCCGCCGGAGTTTGTCGTCGCATTCCCCCGCGAGAGATGATTTCGCACTGTTATGGCGGCATTTCGCCGGACACGGACGGGTTACGGATGGTGGCATTGAGGGCTACCGGTCGTGGCGGACTGGATTCCGGACGGTCCCGCGTTCCGTTCCAGACCGGCTTGACGCTACGGTTCCTCTCAGTCACGCCGAGTTCTGCGCTACGTACGGAAGGCACGACTGCTGATGAGCTCACGGATTAGGGTCGTGGTCGCCAAGCCCGGGTTGGACGGGCACGACCGGGGGGCGAAGGTGGTGGCCCGGGCGCTGCGGGACGCCGGCATGGAGGTCATCTACACGGGGCTGCACCAGACGCCCGAACAGATCGTCGAGACCGCCATCCAGGAGGACGCGCACGCGGTCGGGCTGTCGGTGCTCTCCGGCGCGCACATGACCCTCTTCCGTCGGGTGATCGAGCTGCTGCGCGAACGGGGGGCCGACGACATCATCGTGTTCGGCGGCGGCATCATCCCGGACGCGGACATCCCGGAGCTGGAGCGGATGGGGGTGGCGAAGATCTTCACCCCCGGGTCCAGCACCGAATCCATAGTCGAATGGGTCCGGGCCAACGTGCCCCGCGCGGTGGCCGACGCCTGAGGCGCCCGAGCGTGCCGCCGACCGGGATGCCCGACCGGGCCACGGACGGCCGAGCGGAGGCGCACGGCGCGGCCGCCGGTGCCGGGTGGCCGACCGCCGGCGCCCGGGCGCCCGGCGTTCCGTACCATCCGCCGGCGCGTGGGTGGCAACCCGGCCTCGTGGGGGACGCCGGGTGTCGCCCGGCGGGCAGAAATGAGGGGCCGGGCGCACCCCTCACACGTCCGGCCCCTCAACGCGCGACGCCCTACCGCCACCCCTCGACCGGCAGGGCATCGGCCGTCACGGTTCGCGTACGATCACGCGACGCACTGCTCAACGAGGAACCCGGGGCGAGGTAACGCGCCACGGCGGCGGCGTTACGCTGCTGTCAGGCAACAGGCGGCGGAGCCAGCGGAAGGGGAGATCGGCCGCGTGGACCTGTACGAGTACCAGGGAAAGGCGCTGTTTGAGCGGCACGGGCTGCCGGTGCTGCCGGGCGACGTCGCGGAGACACCCGACGAGGCACGTGCCATCGCGCAACGGCTCGGCGGCCCGGTGGTCGTGAAGGCGCAGGTGAAGATCGGCGGACGGGGCAAGGCGGGCGGGGTCAAGCTCGCCGCCGACGCGGACGAGGCGGCCGCCCACGCCGCAGCGATCCTCGGCATGGACATCCGGGGCCACACCGTGCGCAAGGTGCTGGTCACCCGGAGCGCGGACATCGCCGAGGAGTACTACCTCTCCTTCCTGCTGGACCGCGCGGAGCGTACCTTCCGGTGCATCGCCAGCGTGTCCGGCGGCATGGACATCGAGCAGGTCGCCGCCGAGACCCCGGAGCGGGTCGCCAAGATCGCGATCGACCCGAACGTGGGCGTGGACCGGGCCACCGCCGAGCGGATCGTGAGCGAGGCCCGGTTCCCGGAGCGGGTCGCCGAGCAGGTCGTCGACGTCGCGCAGCGGCTGTGGCAGACGTTCGTGGCCGAGGACGCCACCCTGGTGGAGGTCAACCCGCTGGCCCTGACCAGCGACGGCACGCTGCTGTGCCTGGACGCCAAGGTCACGCTCGACGACAACGCCCGCTTCCGCCACCCCGACCACGAGGAGCTGGTCGACCGCTCCGCGGTCGACCCCCTGGAGCAACGCGCCCGGGAGAAGAACCTCAACTACGTCAAGCTCGAGAACGGCTCGGTCGGCATCATCGGCAACGGTGCCGGGCTGGTGATGTCCACACTGGACGTCGTCGCCTACGCCGGCGCGGAGCTGGACGGCGGTGTGCGGCCGGCCAACTTCCTCGACATCGGCGGCGGCGCGAGTGCCGCCGTGATGGCCAACGGCCTGGAGATCGTGCTCTCCGACCCGGACGTGAAGTCCGTGTTCGTCAACGTCTTCGGGGGCATCACAGCCTGCGACGAGGTCGCCAACGGCATCGTGACCGCCCTGCGGATGCTGGAGGAGCGCGGCGAGACGGTCACCAAGCCGCTGGTGGTGAGGCTGGACGGCAACAACGCCGAGGAGGGCCGGGCGATCCTGGACCGGGCGGGTCACCCGCTGGTGGAACGTGTCGACACCATGGACGGCGCCGCCCGGCGGGCGGCCGAGCTCGCGGCGACGCGGAGGTCGTGACGATGGCGATCTGGTTGACCAAGGACTCCCGGGTCATCGTGCAGGGCATGACCGGCTCCGAAGGGTCCAAGCACACCCGGCGGATGCTCGCGGCCGGCACCACCATCGTCGGCGGCGTGACCCCTGGCAAGGGCGGACAGCAGGTCGAGTTCGACGGCGTCCGGGTGCCGGTCTTCAACGACGTCGCCAGCGCCATGGCCGCCACCGGCGCGGACACCACGGTCGTCTTCGTCCCGCCCCGGTTCGCCCGCGACGCCGTGGTGGAGGCGATCGACGCCGGCATCGGCCTGGCGGTGGTGATCACCGAGGGGATCCCGGTACACGACACCACCGCGTTCTGGGCCTACAACGTGGCCAAGGGCCAGCGCACCCGCATCATCGGGCCGAACTGTCCCGGCATCGCCTCGCCCGGCGCGTCCAACGCGGGCATCATCCCGGCCGACATCACCGGTCCCGGGCGGATCGGACTGGTCAGCAAGTCCGGCACCCTGACCTACCAGATGATGTACGAGCTGCGGGACATCGGCTTCTCCACGTGCGTCGGCATCGGGGGTGACCCGGTGATCGGGACGACCCACATCGACGCGCTGGCCGCCTTCCAGGAGGACCCCGACACCGACGCCATCGTCATGATCGGCGAGATCGGCGGGGACGCCGAGGAGCGCGCCGCGGAGTTCATCCGGGACCACGTCACCAAGCCGGTCGTCGGCTACATCGCCGGTTTCACCGCGCCGCCCGGCCGGACCATGGGCCACGCCGGCGCGATCATCTCCGGCTCGTCCGGCACCGCCGAGGCGAAGAAGCAGGCGCTGGAGGCGGTGGGCGTACGGGTCGGCCGCACGCCGAGCGAGACCGCCCGGATCATGCGGGAGATCATGGCGCGCACCGGCTAGCCGCCGTGCCGTCCGCACCGCACCGGCGACGGGCACCGGCGGGACCCGCGCCCGGGACACCCGAGGGGACCGAGGTGACCCGGCGGCGGCTCATCCGGAGGCTCGCACGCGCCCGGGGCGGCAACCTCCCCGGCCGCCGGGCACGTGCGAGAGTGGACCTGCCATGACCACGAGCGAGCAACCGGCGCCCGCACCCGCCGCCGGCCGCCGCAGCCGCCCGCCGTTGGCGCTGGCCGCGACGGTGGCCGCGACCACCGCGGCGGTGGTGTCGTACGCGCCGGTGCTGGCCGTGGTCGTGCTGCTGCGCCTGTCCGAGGGCGCCGGTCCGGGCCTGGCCGCCCCGGCCCGCCTGGCCACCGCCGGCTGGTTGCTCGCACACGGGGTCCCGGTGCAGGCCGGCACGGGCGTGATCGGCGTGGCGCCCCTGGCGGTCAGTGCCCTGGCCGCCTGGCGGCTGGCCCGGGCCGGGGTGCACGTCACCCGGGCGATCGGGGCCCGCAGGTCCGGCTCGGTGCGCAAGGCTCTGGTCGCGGCCGCCGCCACCGGTGTCGCGTACGGCGCCTTGGGGCTGCTCGTCGCGGCGGCCACCGCCGGGCCGGGTGGCTGGTGGGCGGACCCGGTACGGGCCGGCGCGACGCTGGCCGGTGGCGGGTTCCTCGCCGCCTCGTACGGGTCCTTCCGGACCACCGGGGCGTCCGCGGCCGTGGCTGCGCGGCTTCCGACCGTGCTGCGGGTCGGGTGGCGCGCCGGCGTGGTCGCCGGGCTGCTGGTCCTCGCGGCCGGGGCGGCGGCGGTGGGCATCGCGGTGGCGGTCGGCGGCGGCGCGGCCGCGGACACCATCGCGGCGTACCGAACCGGCGTGGCCGGCCAGGCCGGCCTCACCCTGGTGTGCCTGGCGTACTCGCCCAACCTGGCGGTCTGGGCGGCCGCCTACCTGCTCGGGCCGGGGTTCGCGGTCGGCGCGGACACCGTGGTGCGCAGCAGCGAGGTCACGCTGGGGCCGTTGCCGGCGCTCCCGGTCTTCGCCGGCCTCCCGGACGGCCCGCTGCCGTCCGTGGGCGCGGCGCTGCTCCTCGTGCCCACGGTCGCCGGGTTCGCCGCGGGGTGGTGGCCGGCCCGGCGTCCGCGGGACGGGCGGGCCCGGTGGCCGGCCCGGGTGGCCGCCGCACTCGTCGCCGGGCCGGTCGCCGGGGCGTTGCTGGCCGCGGCGGCGGCGGCCTCGGGTGGCCCGCTGGGCGCCGGGCACCTGGCCACCACCGGCCCGGTCCCGTGGCTGGTCGGGGCGTTCGGCGCGGCCCTGGTGACGCCCGGCACCGTGCTGGCCACCGTGGTCGCCGGCGTGACCGCGCCGCGTGGCACCGGGCCGCGGGGGGCGGGACCGGCGTCGCCGCGGCCCGGTCCCGTGCCACCCCGCCCCGCTCCGACGGGTGGGCGGTCGGGACCGGCGGCCGGCGGGTAAGGTTCCTGCGTGACCGCGCGCCTCGTGGCCCTGCTGTCCGGCACCGGCACCAACCTGCAGGCACTGCTGGACGCGTGCGCCGACCCGGCGTACGGGGCGCGGGTGGTCGCGGTCGGGTCGGACCGGGAGAACGCCGGCGGCCTGAAGCGGGCAGCGGCCGCCGGGGTGCCGACCTTCGTCGTGCGGCTCGCCGACTATCCCGACCGGGCGGCGTGGGACCGGGCCCTCACCGAGCGGGTGGCGAGCTACGAGCCGGACCTGGTGATCTCGGTGGGCTTCCTCAAGCTGGTCGGGCCCGAGTTCCTGGCCGCCTTCGGCGACCGGTTCTTCAACACCCACAACTCGTTGCTGCCGGCGTTCCCCGGCATCCACGCCCCGCGCGACGCGCTGGAGTACGGTGTCAAGATCACCGGCGCGACGCTGTTCAAGGTCGACGAGGGCGTGGACACGGGACCGATCGTCGCGCAGGTGGCGGTGCCCGTACACGACGACGACACGGTCGAGACGCTGACCGAGCGGATCAAGGAGGCCGAGCGCCGGCAGCTGGTGCACTACGTCGGCCGGCTGGCCCGCGAGGGCTGGACCATCAGGGGCAGGAAGGTGACCATTCCATGAGTCGGCGACCGATCCGGCGGGCGCTGGTGAGCGTGTACGACAAGACCGGGCTGCACGAGCTCGTCCGCGCCCTGCACGCGGCCGGTGTCGAGATCGTCTCCACCGGCTCCACGGCGGCGGCGGTCGAGGCGGCCGGCGTCCCGGTGGTACGGGTGGAGGAGGTCACCGGGTTCCCGGAGTGTCTCGACGGGCGGGTCAAGACCCTGCACCCGAAGGTGCACGCGGGGCTGCTGGCCGACGTGCGCCCGTCGCACGAGGCCCAGCTCGCCGAGCTCGGCATCGAGCCGTTCGACCTGCTGGTGTCCAACCTGTACCCGTTCACCGAGACCGTCGCCTCGGGCGCCGGGGTGGACGAGTGCGTGGAACAGATCGACATCGGCGGCCCCGCCATGGTCCGCGCCGCGGCCAAGAACCACGCCCGGGTGGCGGTGGTCACCTCGCCGTCGATGTACCCGCAGGTGCTGGAGGCGCTGGCCCAGGGCGGGTTCACGCTGGAGCAGCGGCGGGCGCTGGCCGCCCGCGCCTTCGCCGACATCGCCGAGTACGACGTGGCGGTGGCCGCCTGGACCGCGCGGGCACTGGTGGGTAAGGCGGAGGGGACGTCGGGGACCGCGGACTGGCCCGCCTTCCACGGCACGGCGGCGCGGCTGGCGGCGGTGCTGCGGTACGGCGAGAACCCGCACCAGGCCGCCGCGCTCTACACCGACCCGGCGGCGCCGCCCGGGCTCGCCCAGGCCCGGCAGCTGCACGGGAAGGCCATGTCGTACAACAACTACGTGGACGCCGACGCCGCGTGGCGGGCGGCCAACGACTTCGCCGACCCCTGCGTGGCGATCATCAAGCACGCCAACCCGTGCGGCATCGCGGTCGGCGACGACGTCGCGCAGGCGCACCGCAAGGCCCACGCGTGCGACCCGGTCTCCGCCTTCGGCGGCGTGATCGCCGCCAACCGGCCGGTGTCGGTCGAGATGGCCCGGCAGGTCGCCGACGTCTTCACCGAGGTGGTCGTCGCGCCCGGGTTCGAACCGGGCGCGGTGGAGGTGCTCTCCGCCCGCAAGGGCCTGCGGTTGCTCGAGGCGCCCGCATGGCGCCCCTCCGATGTGGAAGAGCGTCGCATCTCCGGCGGGGTGCTGGTGCAGACCCCGGACCGGGTCGACGCTCCCGGCGACGACCCGGCGACGTGGAAGCTGGTGGCGGGTCCGCCGGCCGACGAGGCGGTGCTGGCCGACCTGTCCTTCGCGTGGCGCGCCTGCCGGTCGGTGAAGTCCAACGCGATCCTGCTCGCCCGCGACCGTGCCACGGTCGGGATCGGCATGGGCCAGGTCAACCGGGTCGACGCGGCGCGGCTCGCGGTCGCCCGCGCCGGGGCCGAGCGGGCGCGGGGCGCGGTGGCCGCCTCGGACGCGTTCTTCCCGTTCCCGGACGGCCTGCAGGTGCTCGCCGACGCCGGTGTCCGCGCCGTCGTGGAGCCGGGCGGTTCGGTGCGCGACGAGGAGGTGATCGCCGCCGCGCAGGCCGCCGGCGTGACCCTCTACTTCACCGGTACGCGCCACTTCTACCACTGACCCGCCTCGACCACGTCGCGGACGCATCGTGGGCGGGGACCGGCTCCCGGCCGAGCCCACCCCCGCCACCGGGTGCGAACCGGTGACGGTGGAGGTCACCGGCCCGGACATGTGGGACGCGGCCGGTGCGACGCACCGGCCGCGTCCCAGGATGGCCGCGGGGACCCGGGGTCCGACCGGGCCGGCCCGGCCTCCGGCCGCGGTGGGCCTCACTCCCAACTGGTGGTCCGCTTGGCCATGCCCGTCACCTCCGTCGGTGCTCACCGCGACGCGGTGCCGAGGCGCGCGGCCACCGCACCTCTGGCGACGCGGTGGCCGTCAGTCCCACTTGGCTTCCCGCTTCGCCATGCCCGTCACCTCCCTCCGCTCCGTCCGCCAAGGAGCGCGCGTCGGGGAGCCGGTCGAGGTGCCGACCCCCGACGGCGTCGCTCCGCCTTAGCCGCGGCGGCCGTCAATCCCACTTGGCTTCCCGCTTCGCCATATCCCTCACCTCCGTCCCGGCTCACGGGTGGTGCGTGGCGCCGTGGTGGCACACGTCGCGCGGGCAGCCGACGTGCCGACCCGGCGACGTTGTGAGTCAACTGTGTGGGCCCGGTGGGTCCGGCGGACAGACAAGACGCCGTCAATTGACCGCCAGTTTTTCGCCCTGACGAACGCTGGTGCGGATGCAGGATCACTCCGTGGGCGGGTCGGATCGGTGGTCGAGCGTCGCGAGCAGACCGGCCACGGTGTCGGCCTCGGGCGTCCCGAGGCCGCGATAGATCGACAGGGCACGCTCATAGTGCGGACGGGCGCGGGCCGGCTCGCCGAGCGCCTGGTACGCACGGCCGAGCCCGACGTGGGCCCGGGCCTCCTGGTCGGCCGCCATCACCGCGGTGGCGGCCGTGAGGGCGGCCCCGTGGTATGTGAGGGCGTCCCGACTGCGACCGGCGGCCTGTGCGGCCTCGCCCAACCCGTTGAGGGCCCACAGTTCGCCGTGCGGGTAACCGACCTTCCGGCTGAGGTCGACGGCCTCCCGATGGTGGTCGACGGCGAGATCGGGCCGGCCCAGCCTCGTGAGGGCCGTGCCCAGGTTGGTCAGCGTGACCACCTCGTCCACGCGGTCTCCGAGGCGCCGAAAACTGGCCAGCGACCGTCTGAACCGGTCGGTTGCCCCCCGCTGCCGGCCCGGTCGCTCGTCGACCGGGCCGGCGCCGCACGGGGCGCCGGCCTCGTCGAGCGACTCGCCCGCACGCCGGTAGAGCCGCAGGGCCCATCGGTGGTAGTCGAGGGCACGGTCGACCCTCCCGCGCGCCCGCTCGACCGCGCCGAGACCGTTCAGGGCCCGGGCCAGCCCGACCGGGTCATCGGCGTCGTGCAGCAGGGTGAGCGCCCGTCCGTAGTAGCCTGCCGCCGCCCCGTAGCGCCCCAGCAGGTGGCAGGCCCGGCCGGCCTCCACCAGCGCGGCGACCTGTCCCGTCCGGTCGCCGGCCGCCGCGGCGGCCCGGTAGGCGCACTCGTGGACGGCGAGTGCCTCGACGTGGTGGCCCTCGTCGAGGTAGCGGGCCAGCGTGCGCGACAGGTGGGACGCATGGGCCGGCCAGCCGTCGCGGGCGAGGTGCGCGGCCGCCACGAGGACCGCCCGGTGCTCGTCCAGCCACCCGCGGGCGTCGTCGTGGCCGGCCAGGTCGGGCGCTCCCGTGGCCGGTTCCGGGACGCGGGGCCGGCGGTGGGTCTCGGCCGGGAAGAGCACGTCCATGGCGGCGGCGGCGGTACCGAGGTAGTAGTCGAGCATCCGGGTCCGTGCCGCGTGCCGTTGCTCGTCGGTCTCCCGCGTCGCGCAGAGCTCGCGGGCATAGGCACGGAGCAGGTCGTGCACGCCGTACCGGCCGCCTCGCCCCGTCCGGTACGCCAGGTTGGCCCGGGCCAGGTTTTCGAGCAGGCGGCCGGCGGCCACCGGACTGGTGCCCGCCAACGCCGCCAGGGCGTACCGGTCGATGTCGGGCGTGGGGTGCAGGGCCATGAGCCGGAAGGCACGCTCCGTCGGCTCGTCCAGGTGCCGAAGGGACCATGAGAAGACACCGACGACCGTCGCGCGCGGGTCTCCGCCCGCGTCCAGCAGTTCCAGCCGTCGGTGCAGGTCGGCGAGCTCCGCGACCAGCTGGGCCAGGGACCTGTCGGGCTGGGAGGCGGCCAGCTCGGCGGCGATCCGCAGCGCGAGCGGCAACCGTCCGCACAGCTCGGCCAGCCGAGCGGCGGCGTCGGGCTCCGTCCGCACCCGCTCGCCGACGAGCGTGCCGAGCAGGTCGAGCGACTCGGTCGGGGTCAGAAGGCCGAGCTCGACGCGGTGCGCGCCGTCCACGGCGACGAGTCCCGCGAGGCGGTCCCGGCTGGTGACCACGACGGCGCAGGTGCCGCTACCCGGAAGCAGGGGCCGGACCTGTTCGGCGCAGGCCGCGTTGTCGAGGACGACCAGCATCCGCCGGTGCGCGACCTTTGTGCGGTACCAAGCCGCCAGCTCGTCCAGTGTCGACGCCGTCGACCGTCCTGGGGTGTCCAGTGCGGACAACAGCCGGCTCAGCGCGTGCGCCGGATCGAGCGGCTCGTCCGGGCTGAAGCCGCGGAGGTCGAGGTAGAGCTGCCCGTCGGGGAACCGGTCCGCGACCCGGTGGGCCCAGTGCAGGGCGAGAGCCGTCTTGCCGACCCCGGGGGCGCCCGAGATCACCACGGGAGCCCGCGGCGGGCCGTCCCCGAGGACCGCGTCGAGCCGGCCGAGCGCCTCGCGCCGGCCGGTGAACCCACCGACCGCCGCCGGAAGCTGGGCCGGTCCGGGTGGCGGGTCCCGGCCGGTCCGGGGTTCGACCGGCTCGGCCCGGGCCGTCGCCAGCCTGGCCCGGTCCTCCTCACCCAGGCCGAGCGCGTCGGCCAGCTGCCGGAGGGACGCGGCGCGCGGACGTCGGATGCGCCCGGACTCCAGGCCGCGGACGGTGCCCACGCTCAGCCCCGACCGTGCCGCCAGCTCCTCCTGGGTCAGCTGCCGGCGCTCGCGCAGCCGACGCAGCATCGCCGACAGGGCCGCGCCGGGGTCCGTCACGGACGTCGATGCTATCCGTCGCCGACGCGGTACGCCGGGTGCTCGCCACCGGCTCGGGTGGCGGCGGGGCGCGCACGACCTGGCCGGTGCAGGGACCGACGCGTGCCCGACGCGTACGGACCGGGGCGCGCGCGGCCGACGGGGTCCGGCCACCCGCCACGGGCTGGGGAGCGTCCGGCCCGGACCGCGTCCGCGACGGGTGGGCCGCCTTAGGGCGTGACGGTGATCGTGAGAAAATCTGCCGGTGACCGCGACTGTGCTGGACGGCCGGGCGACTGCCGCGGCGATCAAGCAGGAACTGGCCGCCCGGGTCGAGGCGCTGGCCGCCGCCACGGGCCGGGTACCCGGTCTGGGGACCATCCTGGTGGGCGACGACCCGGCATCCCACACGTACGTGGCCGGCAAGCACCGGGACTGCGCCGAGGTGGGCATCGCCTCCCTGCGCCGGGACCTGCCCGCCACCGCCACGCAGGCCGACGTGGAGGCCGCGGTCGCCGAGCTCAACGCCGACCCGGCCTGCACCGGCTTCCTGGTCCAGCTGCCACTGCCCGAGGGCATCGACGAGCGGCGGGTGCTGGAGCTGGTCGACCCGGACAAGGACGCCGACGGGCTGCACCCGGTCAACCTCGGCCGGCTGGTCCTCGGCGTGCCCGCGCCCCTGCCGTGCACGCCGCGCGGGATCGTCGAGCTGCTCCGCCGGTACGACATCCCCCTGGCGGGGGCGGAGGTCGTCGTCATCGGCCGCGGCGTGACCGTCGGCCGCCCGCTGGGGCTGCTGCTCACCCGGCGGAGCGAGAACGCCACCGTGACCCTCTGCCACACCGGCACCCGGGACCTGGCCGCCCACACCCGCCGGGCCGACATCATCGTGGCCGCCGCCGGCGTGCCGGGGCTGGTCACCGCCGACATGGTGAAGCCGGGCGCGACCGTGGTGGACGTGGGCACGACCCGCGTCGGCACGACCCCGTCGGGCCGGGCGAAGCTCGCCGGCGATGTCGACCCCGGCGTGGCCGAGGTCGCCGGCCACCTGGCGCCCGTGCCGGGCGGCGTCGGACCGATGACCCGGGCGATGCTGCTGGCCAACGTGGTGGAACGCGCCGAGCGGGCGGCGGGTGTGACGGCCGGCCGCTAGGAGCCGACCGGCCTCCGCCGCGCGGCATCCGCCGGTCGCTCCGCGGGGGGCGGTCCGGTGTGCCCGCCCGGCCGAGTGACACCCTCGACGGTGCCGGGCACCGCGCCCGCACTAGGGTGCGGGTTATGGCTAACGGTAGGAAGGTCGCGGTCATCGGCGCCGGCTTCTACGGGTCCACCACCGCCCAACGCCTGGCGGAGTACAACATCTTCGACACCGTGGTGCTCACCGACATCGTCGAGGGCAAGCCGGAGGGCCTGGCCCTGGACATCAACCAGTCCCGGCCCATCGAGGGCTTCGAGACCCGGGTGGTCGGGGTGACCACGGGACCGGAGGGGCAGGGTTACGAGGCCATCGCGGGCTCGCAGGTGGTGATCATCACCGCGGGCCTGCCGCGCAAGCCCGGCATGAGTCGGATGGACCTGCTGGAGACCAACGCCCGCATCGTCCGGCAGGTGTCGGAGAACGTCGCCCGGCACGCGCCGGACGCCGTGGTCATCGTCGTCACCAACCCGCTGGACGAGATGACCGCGCTGGCACAGCGCGCCACCGGCTTCCCCCGCGAGCGCGTCATGGGGCAGGCCGGCGTGCTCGACACGGCGCGGTTCACCCACTTCGTCGCCGAGGCCCTGGCGGTGCCGGTGTCCGCGGTGCGGACCCTCACGCTCGGCTCGCACGGCGACACCATGGTGCCGGTGCCGTCGCGCTGCACCGTCAACGGTCGGCCGCTGACCGATCTGCTGCCGCAGGACAAGATCGACGAGCTGGTGGAGCGCACCCGCAACGGCGGCGCCGAGGTGGTGGCGCTGCTCAAGACCGGGTCGGCGTACTTCGCGCCGTCGGCCGCGGCCGCCCGCATGGCCCGCGCGGTGGCCGAGGACAGCGGCGCCGTCATGCCGGTCTGTGCCTGGGTCGACGGGCAGTACGGCATCTCCGGTGTGTACCTGGGCGTGGAGGCCGAGATCGGCGCCGGTGGTGTGCGCCGGGTCATCGAGACGCCGCTGACCGAGGCGGAGCGGGCCGCGCTGCACACGGCGGCCGAGGCGGTGCGGGCCAAGCAGGCGGACGTCGCCAACCTCTGACGCAGCGGGAGGGATGGGACGCGATGGTGGACCCCGACGCGTACTGCCAGGTCGTGACCACCACCGACGGACGGCCGACCGCGGACCGGCTGGCCCGCGGCGCGGTGGAGGCGCGAGTGGCGGCCTGCGCCCAGGTGGTCGGCCCGGTGTCCAGCGTCTACCGGTGGAAGGGGGAGGTGGAGACCGCGCAGGAGTGGCAGGTGTGGTTCAAGACCACCACGGCCGCGTACCCGGCGCTGGAACGCTACCTGCGCGAGTCCCACACGTACGCGGTGCCCGAGATCCTCTGCCTGCCGGTGACCGCCGGCAGCCAGTCCTACCTGCGCTGGGTGGAGACCGAGGTCTCGGACGGGCAGGCCAGCACCTCCCGCTGACCACCGGGTGGCGCGGCCCTGACCCGCGCCGTCGCGGGGTGACCGCGGTCCACGCCCGGGTGGCGGCGGTCCGGCCCCTAGGCTGGCGGGGGTGGAGGTGGACCTGCTGGCGCGGCTGCCCGACGGCTGGCGCGCTGCGATGGAGCCGTACCTCGACCGCGGGGTGGTGGCACGCCTGGCCGCCTTCCTCGCCGAGGAGTACCGGACCCGGGAGGTCTACCCGGCGTTGCCCGACCTGTTCCGGGCCTTCCACCTCTGCCCGTTCGAGCGCACCCGGGTGGTGATCCTCGGCCAGGACCCCTACCACCGCCCCGGGCAGGCACACGGGCTGGCCTTCAGCGTGCCGCCCGGTGTCCCCCTGCCCCCGTCGCTGCGCACCGTCTTCGCCGAGCTGAGCGCCGACCTCGGTGTGGACCCGCCGGCCAGTGGGGACCTGAGCGGCTGGGCGGTGCAGGGCGTGCTGCTGCTCAACACCGTCCTGACGGTCCGGGCCGGACAGCCCGGCTCGCACGCCGGCCAGGGCTGGGAGCACCTGACCGACGCCGCGGTCCGGGCCCTGAACGCGCGCCCCGAACGGGTGGTCTTCCTGCTGTGGGGAGTCGCCGCCCGTCGTCGGGCCGCGCTCGTGACCCGGGCACCGCACGCGGTCCTGCCGGCGGGCCATCCCAGCCCGATGAGTGCCCGCTGGTTCCGCGGCGCCCGCCCGTTCAGCTCCGCCAACGCCCTCCTCGCGGCGGCCGGCCGGGATCCGGTCCGGTGGGTGTGACCGGTCGTCTCCGGTGGACGGGACCGTCCACGCCTCCCGGTGGGTGTGACCGGTCCACGTCGTGGTCGCGGCGTTGACCCGTCGCGGTGGGCGCCGGTAGCGTCCTGCCCAGACGGCACCCACAGGTCGGGCGGGTCGAGATGACACCAGTCGAGCAACGCCTGGACCGTCGCGAGCCGCACGGGGCGGCGCTGCGGGTGACCCGGGCCGGCCGGCGTGCCGCCGGTGCCGGGACCGACGGCATCCACACCGGCCGCGTGGTGTCGCCGCGGTTCGTGGGCCGCTCGGCGGAGATGGCGGCGGTGGTCGCCGCCCTCACCTCCCCGCCGGCGGTGGTCGTCCTGGAGGGCGAGTCCGGCATCGGCAAGACCCGCCTGGTGACCGAGGTCCGCGACCACCCCGACCTCGCCGGCCGCAGGTTCCTGGTCGGCGCCTGCCGCCAGATCCGGGAACCCTTCCCGCTCGGTCCGGTGCTGGAGGCGGTGCGCGCGCTGCCCCCGACCTGCCGGCCACGGCTGTCTCCGGTGGCCGGTGCCCTGCGGCCGCTGCTGCCCGAACTGGTCGACGTGCTGCCGCCGGCCCCGGAGCCGCTGGACGACCGTGCCGCGGAACGTCACCGGCAGTTCCGCGGGCTGCGGGAGCTGCTGGCCGCCGCCGGCCCGGTGATCGTCGTGCTGGAGGACCTCCACTGGTCCGACGACCACACCGTCAACTTCCTGCGGTACGCGCTGGCCGACCCGATCGGCGACGTGTCGTGGATCCTCACCTTCCGGGGCGAGGAGATCCCGCCCGACGTCCGGGGGGTGGCGGCCCGGCTGCCGGCGACCGTGTCGGTCACCCACGTGGAGCTCCGGCCGCTGACCGCACCGGAGACCGGCCAGCTGGCGGCGGCGATCGCGGGACTGCCCCGGGTGCCCGCCGACGTCGAGGCGTACCTGCAGGAGCGCACCGGTGGGCTGCCGTTCGCCATCGAGGAGGTGGTGTCCCTGCTGCGCGAACGGGGCGCGGTCCCGCGGCCCGGGCAGGGGTGGTCCCGCCGGGTCCTGGCCACACTGTCCGTCCCGTGTGGAGTCCGGGACCACGTCCTGGAGCGGGTGGCGCTGCTGCCGGCACGCGTGCGGCCGCTGCTCGACGCGGTCGCCGTGCTCGCCCAGCCGGCACCGGAACCGGTGGTGGCCGCGGTGGCCGGCCGCCCGGCCGGGGAGGTCGCCGCGGACCTGAGCGCCGCGATCGCCGTCGGCCTGCTGGTGGACGACGGCGGCGCCGTGGGGTTCCGCCACGCTCTGGCCGCCCAGGCGGTGTACGAGGCGATCCCCGGACCGCGGCGCCGCCACTTGCACGCCCGCGCCGCGGAGGTGCTCGCCGAGTGCGAGCCGCCGCCGCTCGGCCAGGTCGCCCACCACCTGCGGCGGGCCGGCCGGGTGCGGGAGTGGGTGGTGGCGGCGGAGCGGGCCGCCGACCGTGCGGTCGAGCTCGGCCACCACGACGAGGCGGTGCGGGTGCTCGAGGAGGTGCTCCGCCACGTCTGGCCGGAGCCGGAGGTGGCCGGCCGGATCGCGCTGAAGCTGGCCCGGGCCGCCTGCGAGGTGCTGCGGGCGGTGGACCTGAACGACCTTCTCACCAAGGTGCTGGAACTGGACCTTCCCCAGGCGGTACGCGGGGAGCTGCAGCTGCGGCTGGGGATGCTCCTGCACCGGTCGGGCACCGCGCCGCAGCGTGCCCGCCGGCTGCTGCACGAGGCGGTCCGCAACTTCCGCGACCGCGACGACCTGCGGGCGTGGGCCATGGTGGCCCGGGAGATGCCGAACGCGCCGCGGCCCTCGCTGGTGGCCCGTCGCCGGCGGCTCCACCAGGCCAGCGAGCTCGCCGCGCGGATACGGGACCCCGACTTCTCCGTGTACCTGCTCGGCAAGTCCGGCGCGATGCTGGCCCTGTCGGGGGATCCGGCGTGGCGGAAGCTGATGACCGTCGTCCGGGAGCGCAGCGCGGGCAGGCCCCGCATGCGGGGCCAGGTCAACGCCTACTACTCGCTGGGTGACGCCGCCTGCTACATCGGCCACCACGACGACGCCGGACCGCTGCTGTCGGCGGCGCTGACCGGCGCGCGGGAGCTCGGCAACGCCCGACTGGAGACACTGGTCCGGTCCGCCCTCGCGCTGCTGGACTTCTGCCGCGGACGATGGTACGGCCTGGACGCCGCCGTCACCGCGCTCCTGGACCAGCTCGCCGAGGTTCCGCGGATGGCGCCGGAGATGGAGGTGGTGGCCGGCTTGCTGGCGCTGGCCCGTGGGCGCCTGGACGAGGCGGCGCAGCGCCTGGCCGTGGTCGCGGACCGGGCCACCGACGCCGGCGAGTCCGAGATGCTGCCGATGGCGGTGGGCGGGCTCGTCCGCCTCAAGGTGGCCAGGGGCGAGGTGCCGGCCGCGGTCGCCGACGCCGAGGAGTACCTGGCGCAGCGGCCGGCGGATCTGCTGTGGCCGGCCGAGTTCCGGGCGTTGCCGCATGTGGTGGAGGCGCTGGTCGCCGGCGGGCGCGCGGCCCGGGCGTGGGCGGTCGTGGGTGGGTTCGCCGAGCTGGCCAGCGGCCTGGACGCGCCGCTGGCTCCCGCCGCCATCGCGCACGCCCGCGGGCTGGTGCGGCTGGCCACCGGTGACCCGGGTGGCGCGGTCCCGCTGCTCACCGGCGCGGCGGAACGGTACGAGGCGATGGGGTGCCGGTACGAGGCGGCGCAGGCCCGGGAGAGGGCGGCCGACGCACTGGTGTCGGCCGGGCGGCCGGAGGTCGGGGCCGGACACCTGCGCGCCGCCATCACGGTCTACCGGGACCTCGGCGCCACCTGGGACGCCGGGCGCGCCACCCGGACCGCCCGGCGTCACCGGCTGCCGGTGCCCCGCGCGCACCGGGGCGGACGGCCCGGGTACGGCGCGGCCCTGTCCCCGCGGGAGCGCCAGGTGGCGGAGCTGGCGGTCGCCGGTCGCACCAACCGGGAGATCGCCCGGGACCTGTACCTGTCACCTGAGACGGTCAAGAAGCACCTGCAGTCCACGATGCGCAAGCTCGGCGTCTCGACCCGGTTGGCGATCGCCGAACGGCTCGCCGCCGAGGTCGACGGCCACGGTCGGGAGATCTCTACCCCGGCCGGGTAATAGTTCCGCTCACCCCCCGGCTCCTACGGTGTCGGTGGGCGGGGGACCGGATGGTCCCCGGGTCCGGGCATCCCCGACGAGGAGCTGAAAATGGTTCGTGTTGTCCATTCCCGAGCCGGAGGTGGTGGGCGGCGGGTCAGGCGTCACGTGGCGGTGACCGCCGCCGCGACCGCCCTGTTCACTGTCCTGGCCGGAGCGGCGACCCCGCAGGCCGACGGCGCCAGCCGGCCGGACGGCGGTCCGGTCCAGGCGCTGCTGGGGTTCCTCCCCACCGCGACGACAGCGGCCGGCGGCAGCGTGCCCGTGACGCTGATCACCGGTGACCGGGTCGAGGTGGGTCTCGGCCCCGACGGCGTACCCGTGGTGCGCGGCATCATCGAGGCCGCGCGCCCCGACGGCGGGCCGGTGGGGTTCACCACCCTCCAGCGCGGCGACGCCGTCTACGTCGTACCCAACGACGCCCTGCCGCTGGTCGGCGAGGTGCTGGACTGGGAGCTGTTCAACCTCGCCAAGCTCGTGGACCTGGTGATGTACGGCGCGGTGGACGGGGTGCCGGTGATCGTGCAGCGCCCCGCGGGGGCGAGGCGGTTGCCGGCCACCGAGATGGCGGGCATCACCTCGGGCCGGGTGCTGTCGAGCATCAACGGAATGTCCCTGACCGTCGACGGTGACGGGCAGTGGTGGCAGGAGCTGCGTGCCGAGGCCGACTCCGCCGCGGCGGCGGTCGACGAGCCGGACGCCGCCATGGCCGAGGTCGTGGCCGAGGCCGGCATCGAGAAGGTGTGGCTGAACGAGGTGCTCCACATCGAGCTCGACGAGAGCGTGCCGCAGATCGGTGCGCCGGTCGCCTGGGCCGACGGGCTGGACGGGACGGGCGTCCGGGTGGCGGTGCTGGACACCGGCGTGGACGCCACCCACCCCGACCTCGCCGGCAAGGTCGTGGCCCGGTTGGACTTCACCGGCACCTCGCCGCTCGCGGTGGACGGGCACGGCCACGGCACCCACGTGGCGGCGACCATCGCGGGCACCGGGGCCGCCTCCGACGGGCTGCGGCGCGGCGTGGCGCCCGGCGCCGAGCTGATGATCGGTAAGGTCTGCACGGACAACGGCCAGTGCCCGGCCGACGCGATCATCGCCGGCATGCAGTGGGCGGCCTCCTCCGGCGCCAAGGTGGTCAACATGAGCCTGGGCGGTACCCCTACGGACGGCACCGACCCGCTGAGCACCTCGCTCAACAACCTCAGCCAGGCGACCGGTGTGCTGTTCGTGGTCGCCGCCGGCAACCGCGGACCGGACGTACGGACGGTCACCACGCCGGCGGCCGCCGACGAGGCGCTGGCGGTGGCGGCGGTCGACAAGTTCGACGAGATGGCCTCGTTCTCCAGCCGCGGACCGCGGGTCGGTGACGACGCGCTCAAGCCCGACATCGCCGCGCCCGGCGTGGGGATCGTGGCGGCCCGGGCGGCCGGCACGTCCATGGGGACGCCGGTGGACGAGTTCTACACGGCGGCCAGCGGCACCTCGATGGCCACCCCGCACGTCGCCGGGGCGGCGGCGATCGTCGCCCAGCTGCACCCCACCCTGACCGGCCAGGAGATCAAGGCCCTGCTCATGAACGCCGCGCAGGACCTCGGGCACGACATCTTCGCCCAGGGCGCCGGGCGGGTCGACCTCGCCCGGGCGGTGGACCCGGCGATCTTCGCCAGCGGTCAGGCCGCGTTCGGCCGCCAGGCCTACCCGCACGACGAACTGCTGACGCGGACCATCACCTACACCAACGTCAGCGACGCGGACATCACCCTGAACCTGGAGACCTCCCTGACCTCACAGGTCACCGGTGGATCCGCTCCGGACGGGATGGTGACCGTCAGCCCGACCACGCTGGTCGTGCCGGCCGGTGGGAACGCGCAGGCGACCGTCACGCTGGACGGCTCCGTGCTGGGTGACACCGGGCCGTTCGGCCCGTACCGCGGCGAGGTGAGGGCCGTCGACGACACCGGCGACCTGCGCGCGGTGTCGCGCATCTCGGTGTTCCTCGAGCCGCCGCGGTTCGAGGTCAGCGTGCAGGTGATCCCGCCCGACGGCGCCTCCACCGTGCAGCGCACCGCCGTGGTGATCACGCCGATGGACGACCAGGTGCTGGTGCACGAGGACCCGCTGACGCTGTCCCCGTCGGCCGCGACGGCCCAGCTGTTCCCCGGCGTCTACTCGGTCCACACCGAGCTGAGCTGGCAGGACGCCGAGGGTCGCCGGCACGCCGCGTTCCCGATCGCCCCGCAGGTGGAGGTCTCCGGACCGACCACGGTGACGTTCGACCTACGCGAGGCGGTACCGGTCAGGTTCGACAGCCCGGACGGCGCCGAGGCGTACGACTCGATGTTCGGCTACCGACGGACCTCGGAGACCGGGTTCTGGTCGGTCATCGTCAGCGCCGAGGCCGGGTACCGGTCGCCGACGACCTGGTGGGCGCTGCCCACCGACGAGGTGACGGTCGGGTCGTTCGGGGGCGCCCACACCGCCGTCCTCGTGCCGCCCATGGTGCGGATGCGGCTGGTCGGCGGCGGCTCGCCGGTGATGCTCACGCCGAGGTACGCGGACCTGGCGTACTCGGTGCCGGCCGGCACCCAGCAGTGGACGGTGGGCAACCAGCAGGTGGGCCGGCCGATCCAGGTGCCGGTACCGCGCTTCACCCCGACCACGAAGCCGGTCACGTTGGTCCACGCCGGACTCGGTACCCCCGCCGACCTCGACGCGGTGAACGTCGACGGTGCCGTCGTGCTCATGACCGCCACCGACATCTGCGCCGCGACGTGCGACTTCCCGGCGCTGCGGGAGCGGGTCAACGACGCGGCGGCCCGCGGAGCGATCGGTGTGCTGGTGGCGTCCGCGAGCGGCCTCACGGACGTCGGCCTCCCACCGGCGCCCACCGTGACCTGCCCCGGCGGTCCGGACAGCTGCCCGCCGGTGCCGTCGTACGCGGACGCCCCGGTGGCCAGCATCCACGCCGAGGAGGCGGCCGAGCTCATCGACCGGCTCAACCGACCCGGCCAGCGGCAGTTCATGAT
>VSBZ01000008.1:31645-49835 GCA_047459215.1 Micromonosporaceae bacterium
GATCACTACCGCCGACGAGGTACCGCCACACCTCCACCTGGTGGCCGACTACTTCGTCGGCAGCCTGCCGGAGGACATGTCGACCGAGGTCAACCCGTCCCAGAGTCGGCGGGTGGAGCACCGGATCCACGCCGACGCGCCCGGTGAGGCGCAGCTGGAGTGGTTCATCGGCTTCCCGGCCACGGCGGAGGGCCACGAGTTGGCGGCGTTCGGCTCCCCCGGCGTGATGCGGGCGCCGGTCCTGCCCACCCGTACCGTGGTGACCACCCTGGTGGGCGGTGACGCGGTCGAGATGGCGCACTTCTTCCGTCTCTACACGACCGAGTACGCCGCGCCGTCGGTGCTCGCGCCGGCCACCCGCCTGGTCGAGCACCGGGAGACGGTCCTGGACAAGGGCGGCACCCTGAAGGTCAGGTGGAACAGCCGGCCGTTCGTCCCCGGCGCGGTGGCCCCGGGCACCGGTGCCCCCGCCGGCAACCTGCTGAACAAGCCGTGCAGCGGCTGCCGTCAGGACAACACGTTCTACCCGTTCATGTTCCTGACCACCGGCCACGGCAACCGGACCCACGTCATCAGCATGGTCAACAACGTCACCCTGCTTCCGGAACTGGGGACGCTGCCGCAGTGGACGTTCGGGCTGCCGAGCTGCGAGCTGCCGCAGTGCGACATCCACCTGTTCAACGAAGCGGGTGAGGAGATCCCGCCGGTGCTGCTGACCACCGGCTTCACCCTCGGTAACCAGTCCGGGAAGGAGGCCAACCGATGAGAACTTGCCCGTCGCTGCGGCGGGGCGCCGGGCTGGTGCTGGGGCTGCTCTGCGTCGGCGCCCTGACCTCCGGCTGTTTCTCGGACGTCGTCACGTACGAGCTGCCGGAGGAGCCCGCCCGCTACACGCTCGAGATCGAGACCCGGGGCGGCGTGCACACCAGCTGGGAGTACACCTCGCAGGGCGTCGACGAGGACGCGAACCCGGACGAGCAGCCGTGCATCGGCGAGATGTTCCAGTTCCAGGCCCCCGACACCCCGTGCCGGCCGGAGCCGCTGATCTTCCTGAGGTACGACCTGGATCTGGCGCTGGACAACACCGCCCCGGCAGGCACCTCCCACACCATCATCGTCACCGCGTACTACCAGGAGCGGCTGGACAGTCCGCCGGTGGTCACCGACCTGCAGGCGGAGGTCAGCTTCGACGACGGCCAGACCTGGGCCGCGGTGCCGGTCACCCGGGTCGGCGACGGTGTGTACGAGGTCAGGATCACCCATCCCGCCCTGTCGGCCACGTCCGGGACGGTGGGGCTGCGGGTGAGTGCCGCCGACAGCCAGGGCAACACGGTCCGGCAGACCATCCCGCACGCGTACCGGTTGCGGTAGACCGTCCGCAGGTGGGTGGTCCGTCCCGGTTCCCCCTCGCCGGGACGGACCACCCCGTTCCGGTCCACGCCGGCACGGGCTCCACGCCCGTACGGGCTCACGCCGGTGGCCGGGCGTGCCGGTCGGCGACGGATCCAGTACGCTCGTACTGTTAGCAGAGTACTGGTCCCGAGCCGGCCCAACGACGGAGGAGCGCGCGGTGGCGAAGATCAAGGTAGCCAACCCGGTCGTCGAGCTCGACGGCGACGAGATGACCCGGGTCATCTGGCAGCAGATCCGGGAACGGCTGATCCTGCCGTACCTCGACGTCGAGCTGGACTACTACGACCTGTCGATCCAGAACCGGGACGCCACCGACGACCAGGTGACCGTCGACGCCGCGCACGCGATCAAGCGGCACGGGGTGGGGGTCAAGTGCGCCACCATCACCCCGGACGAGGCCCGGGTCAAGGAGTTCGGCCTCAAGAAGATGTGGAAGTCGCCCAACGGCACGATCCGCAACATCCTCGGCGGGGTGGTCTTCCGCGAGCCGATCATCATCTCCAACATCCCCCGCCTGGTGCCGGGGTGGAAGAAGCCGATCGTCATCGGCCGTCACGCCCACGGCGACCAGTACCGGGCCAGTGACTTCGTGGTCCCCGGCCCCGGCACGGTGACCATCACCTACACGCCCGACGACGGCGGCGAGCCGATCCAGATGGAGGTCGCCCGCTTCACCGGCGGCGGCGTCGCCATGGGCATGTACAACTTCGACGACTCGATCCGCGACTTCGCCCGGGCCTGTTTCCGGTACGCGCTCGACCGCGGCTACCCGGTCTACCTGTCGACGAAGAACACCATCCTCAAGGCGTACGACGGTCGGTTCAAGGACCTGTTCCAGGAGGTCTTCGACACCGAGTTCGCCGAGCAGTTCGCCGCCGCCGGGCTCACGTACGAGCACCGGCTCATCGACGACATGGTGGCGCAGGCGCTCAAGTGGGAGGGCGGCTTCGTCTGGGCGTGCAAGAACTACGACGGCGACGTGCAGTCCGACCAGGTGGCGCAGGGCTTCGGCTCGCTGGGGCTGATGACCAGCGTGCTCATGACGCCGGACGGCCGCACGGTGGAGGCGGAAGCGGCGCACGGCACCGTGACCCGTCACTACCGGGCCTGGCAGCGGGGTGAGAAGACCTCCACCAACCCGATCGCCTCGATCTTCGCGTGGACCCGCGGGCTCGCGCACCGGGGCAAGCTGGACGGCACGCCGGAGGTGACCCGGTTCGCCGAGACCCTGGAACGGGTGTGCGTCAAGACCGTCGAGGGCGGACAGATGACCAAGGACCTCGCGCTGCTGGTCGGCGGGGACACGCCGTGGCTGACCACGGACGAGTTCATGACGGCGCTCGCCGACAACCTGGCCCGGGAGCTCGCCGACTGAGACGTCTTAGGCGCCGCCGGTCCCGTCGACCCGCCGCGGGGCCGTACGGCCGCGGTCGGGGTGCGGCCGGCCGGGTGATCTGGTGCCCGGGGCGGCGACCGTGTGGCCACCCGGTGAGCGTGCGGCCGGGCGGATCCGCAGCCGGTCGCCGACGGCCACCTCGGCCGGTTCCCGAACCACCCGACCGTCCGGGTGCTGCACGATCGCGTACCCCCGGCGCAGCGTGGCCGCGGGCGACAGGGCGCGCACCCGGGCGACGGTGTGGCGCAGGTCGTCCACGGCCGCGTCCAGCCGGTGACGCACGTACCGGGTGGCCCGGTCGCGCAGGGCCGCAACCTCGGCCGCCCGCTGGTCGATCATCACCTGCGGTCGCGCGAGCACCGGCCGGGTGCGCCAGGCGTCGAGCCGGTGCTGTTCGCGGTCGAGCAGCCCGGCCAGGGCCCGGCGCAGCCGTTCCCGCGCGGTGGCGAGCGTCCGCACCTCCTCGGCGAAGTCGGGCACCACGCGCTCGGCCGCCGCGGTGGGGGTGGAGGCCCGCACGTCGGCGACGAGGTCGACCAGCGGGGTGTCCGTCTCGTGCCCGATCGCGGTGACCACCGGCGTGCGGCAGGCGGCGACCGCGCGGCACAGCGCCTCGTCGGAGAACGGCAGCAGGTCCTCCACGCTGCCGCCGCCACGGGCCAGGATGATCACGTCCACCTGCCCGTCGGCGTCCAGCCGCTGCAGCGCGGCGATGATCTGGGGGACCGCGTCCGGCCCCTGCACCGGGGTGTGGAACACCCGGAACCTGACCGCCGGCCAGCGGCGCCGGGCGGTGGCGAGCACGTCCCGCTCCGCGGCGCTGGCCCGGCCGGTGATCAGCCCGACCACGCGGGGCAGGAACGGCGGCTGCCGCTTGCGGGCGGCGTCGAACAGGCCCTCGGCCCGCAGCAGCTGCCGCAGCCGCTCGATGCGGGCCAGCAGCTCGCCGAGGCCGACCTGGCGGATCTCGTCGGCGCGCAGGGACAGCGTGCCGCGGGCCGGGTAGAAGGTCGGCCGGGCGTGCACCACCACCCGGGCGCCCTCGGCCAGCCCGGGCGCGCCGGCGTCGACGACGTCCCGGCTGGTCGTGACGGTCAGGCTCAGGTCCGCGGCCGGGTCGCGCAGGGTGATGAACACGGTGGTCGTGCCCGGCCGCCGGGAGATCTGCGCCACCTGGCCGTCGACCCACACCCAGCCGAGGCGGCCGATCCACTCGCCGATCCGCTGGCTGACGACGCGTACCGGCCAGGGCCGTTCGGCCGTGCTGGCTGCCTGCACGAGCGCCAGCCTACGGGCCGGCACGTAGCATGGGGGACGTGACTGCCCAGACCGGCCGCCGCGTGCTGCTCGCCAAGCCGCGCGGCTACTGCGCCGGCGTGGACCGGGCCGTGCAGACGGTCGAGGAGGCGCTGCGGCTGTACGGGCCGCCGGTCTACGTGCGCAAGCAGATCGTGCACAACCGGCACGTGGTGAGCACCCTGGAGGCCAAGGGTGCGGTCTTCGTCGAGGAGACCGACGAGGTGCCCGAGGGCGCCATCGTGATCTTCTCCGCCCACGGCGTGGCGCCGGAGGTCCACCGGCAGGCGGCGGAGCGCAACCTGCGCGTGATCGACGCCACCTGCCCGCTCGTGACCAAGGTCCACAACGAGGTACGGCGCTTCGCGGCCGAGGGGTACGACATCCTCCTCATCGGCCACGAGGGCCACGAGGAGGTCGTCGGCACGGCCGGCGAGGCCCCCGATCGCGTCCAGCTCGTGGACGGCCCGGACGCGGTCGACCGGGTGCAGGTCCGCGACCCGCAGAAGGTGGTGTGGCTGTCCCAGACCACGCTGTCGGTCGACGAGACCATGCGGACCGTGGAGCGGCTGCGCAAGCGGCTGCCGCTGCTGCAGTCGCCGCCCAGCGACGACATCTGCTACGCCACCTCCAACCGCCAGGCCGTGGTGAAGCGGATCGCGCCGGAGTGCGACGTGGTGATCGTGGTCGGCTCGCGCAACTCGTCCAACTCGATGCGGCTGGTCGAGGTGGCCCTCGGCGCCGGCGCGCCCGCCGCCCACCTGGTCGACTACCCGGAGGAGATCCACGACGAGTGGCTGGAGGGCGCCACCACGGTCGGGCTGACCTCGGGGGCGAGCGTGCCGGACGAGCTGGTGATGCGGATGCTCGACCACCTCGCCGACCGCGGGTTCACCGACGTGGCGGAGGTGACCACGGCCGAGGAGAGGCTCACCTTCGCGCTGCCCCGCGAGCTCAAGCGTGACCTGGCGGCCGCGGCCGCCGCCCGGGCGCGGGAGGCCGCCGCCCTGGCGGGGACGGTCAGCTCGCCCGGCCGGCCGGACCCGGCTCCGGGCCGCCCGGACTGAGCTCCGGCGCCTGCGGCTGGCGGGGGGTGACCTCGACCTGCGGCGGCGCGGGCAGCTCGTCGCCGGTCACCCCGAGCTCGGCGAGCTTGCGGGCGCTGACGAGCACCCGGGCCTCCAGCGAGCCGACCGCGCGGTTGTACGCGGTCACGGCGGCGGCCAGCGAGCCGCCCAGGCGGTTGACGTGGTCGCCGAGCGTCGCCAACCGGGCGTACAGCTCCCTGGCCAGGGCGTGCACGGTGGCGGCGTTGCGGGCCAGCGCCTCCTGCCGCCACGCGTACGCGATCGTGCGCAGCAGCGCCATGAGCGTCGCCGGGGTCGCGATCACCACGTTGCGCGACAGCGCGTGCTCCAGCAGGCCGGGGTCGCGTTGCAGGGCGGCGTCGAGGAACGGGTCGGCGGGGACGAACATGACCACGAACTCGGGTGCCTGCGCGAACGCGGACCAGTAGGACTTCGCCGCCAGCTCGTCGACGTGACGGCGCAGGTGGGCCGCGTGCGCCCGCAGGTGGCGGTCGCGCCCCGCCTCGTCGCGTGCCTCCATCGCAGCCAGGTACGCCTCGAACGGCGCCTTCGCGTCGACCACCACGGTGCGGCCGCCGTACAGGCGGATCACCAGGTCCGGCCGGACCCCGCGGTCCTCCACCGTGGCCGCGACCTGCTCGCCGAAGTCGCAGTGCTCCAGCATGCCGGCCGCCTCGACGATCCGGCGCAGCTGGTGCTCGCCCCAGCGGCCGCGCACCTGCGGCGCCCGCAGTGCCGCCACCAGCTGCTTGGTCTCGTCCCGCAGCTCGGCGGAGACGGTACGCAGCTCGGCGTACGCCTCCACGCGTTCGCGTTCCAGCTCGGCCACCCTGGCCTCGTACCGCTGCAGCATCTCGTGCAGCGGCGCGACCGCCCGGGACACCGCCTCGTGCGACTGGGCCGTGGCCTCGTACGACAGCGTGCGCAGCGACTGCTCCATGCGGGCCTCCGCCTCGCGGCTGGCCCGCAGCGTGGCCCGCAGCTCCGCCAGGTGAGTCGCGGCACGGTAGTGGGCGGCGAGGAATCCGAGGGCGCCGCCGGTGACCAGGCACACCAGGACGACCGCGACCGTCTCCAGACCCACGGCCGGGAGCATGCCAGACCGGTACGACGTCGGGGCGCAGGCGCGCGGGCGCCCGCCCGGCGGCGGTCCCCGACGGGGCACGCGCGCGGGTACCCGCGGGCGGCGGTCCCTAGCGGGGCACGCTCACCTGGTGGTTGTGGCGGTGATGGTGGTGGGCGGGACCGGCTCCGGTCAGGGCCGGCACCGGGACGACGTGGCGGGTGCCGTGGATGACGCTGCGGTACACGTGGACGTACCGGCGCGCCATCAGGTCGGCCGAGAAGTACCGCCGGACGTGAGCGATGCACGCGAACGGGTCGATCATGGTGACCTGCCGGAGCGCGTCGGGCAGCTCGTCGGGATCGGAGCAGACCAGGCCCGTCACTCCGGAGTGGACGACCTCCCGGACGGCGCCGCGGTCGAGCGCGACCACCGGGGTTCCCTCGGCCATCGCCTCGACCATCACCATCCCGAACGGCTCCTCCCAGCGGATCGGCATGATGAGGCAGCGGGCGGACCGCAGCAGGGACTGGCAGCGGCGCCGGTCGGCGTTGAGCACGAGCTCGGTGTCCGGGCCGAGCATCGGGACGATGACGTCGCGCAGGTAGCGCTGCTCGCCCGGCTCGGTGCACTTCCCCGCCAGGACCAGCGGCAGCCGCGCGGCCCGGCACGCCTTGATGGCGAGGTCGGGACCCTTGTCGGGGCTGAACCGCGCCAGCCACACCACCGGCCGCTCCCCACCGGTGCTCAACCGGTCGGGAACCGGCGCGCGCCGGCCGTTGATGGCGATGCCGTTGTGGACGGTGGCGACCCACGGCAGGTCCGGCCGGGTCCGGCGCTGGGCGGCCGAGATGGCCACCAGTGAGACGGAGTCGGCCACGCCGGCCAGGAAGTCACCAAGCTCCCCGGTCGGGTTGTTGTGCACCGTCGCGACCG
Organism: Micromonosporaceae bacterium; assembly: GCA_047459215.1. GTDB lineage: Bacteria > Actinomycetota > Actinomycetes > Mycobacteriales > Micromonosporaceae > Natronosporangium. The sequence goes on from VSBZ01000008.1 coordinate 38,838, forward strand.
TCGGCGCGGGTCGCGTGGGCGCGGTGAGCAGCCCGGCGGACGTGTGGTCGTGCACGATGTCGAAGTCGCCCTCGGCGATCAGCCGGTTCGCCCGGGTGACGTGGAGCATCTCCGGCAGGCCCTCGCCCAGCCGCAGGTGCTGGGTGTGCGGCACGGTGGACGCGAACTTGGCCGTGGTGCCGCTGCGGCTGCCGGCGCCGATGACGGTGACGTCGTGACCCTGGGCTACCAGGGCGTCGGCCAGGGCGGCGCACACCTGTTCGAGACCCCCGTATCCGGTCGGCGGAAGCTCGTACCACGGTGGCACGAGCATCGCGATTCGTAGCCGACTGGATCCGTTCGGGTGGTCGAATGTCTCGTTGTCAGTCACGTCCGCCTCCCTTGGTGTCGGGTTGTCGACTCGACGAAGCGGAACCCGTACCGCCGATACCCTTGCGAGAAAAACCGCAAACCTGACAAACCGTAACGTGAGTTAATGACGACGGGAGTCGCCGTGCGGTCGAGGAGCACTCGTGGACATTGACGAGATCCGGGTCCTCCAGGGGGACACGTTCATGCTCAGTGACCGGCGCGGGGACGTGGATCCCGCGCTGGGTGTTCCGAAAGGCCTGTTCTACAAGGACATGCGGCACCTGTCCCGCTGGCAGCTGCGCCTCAACGGCCGCGCCCTGCATCCGATGTCGACCGCCACGCTGGAGTACGACGAGGCGGTGTTCTTCCTCATCGAGCCGGCGGGAACGGTCTACCGCAACCCGTCGGTGTCCGTCGTCCGCCGCCGCCAGGTCGCCTGTGGGCTGTTGGAGTCGGTGACCGTCCAGAATCACGGGACGAACACCATCCAGCTCGAGATCTCGCTGCTGTTCGGCGCCGACTTCGCCGACGTGTTCGACGTCAAGGACCGGTTGCGGAAGGCGGGCACGTACCACCGCCGGCACCTGGCCGACGGCATGGCGCTCGGATACCGGCGGGACGACTTCTGCCGGGAGACCTACGTACGGGCCCAGGGGGCCTTCTTCACCGAGGAGTCTCTGACGTTCCGCCTCGACCTGGCGCCGGGACAGGAGTGGACCGGTGAGATCGAGGTCACCCTGGGCGTGGCGGAGGGCCGGCCGCTTCCGCGGCGCGCCCACATGCCGGACATGCCCACCACGCTGCAGGACTGGCTGGACGACGCGCCCCGGCTCGAGGCGGGCTGGGCGCCGCTGCGCCAGATCTACCACCGCAGCCTGGTCGACCTGGCGGCGCTGCGGTTCTACCCGGACGGTATGCAGGGATCCTCGCTGCCCGCTGCGGGCCTGCCGTGGTTCATGGCCCTGTTCGGGCGGGACAGCCTGATCACGAGCTACCAGACCCTGCCGTTCGTGCCCGAGCTCGCGCGCACCACGCTGTGGGCGCTGGCGGCCCGGCAGGCCGAGCAGGACGACGCGTTCCGCGACGCCGAGCCGGGCAAGATCCTCCACGAGCTCCGGCACGGCGAGCTGACCTACTTCGGCGAGCGCCCGCAGTCGCCCTACTACGGGTCGGCCGACTCCACCCCGCTGTTCCTCATCCTGCTCGACGAGTACGAGCGCTGGACCGGCGACACCGGCACGGTGGTCCGGCTGGAGAAGCCCGCCCGCGCCGCCCTGCGGTGGCTGGAGGAGTTCGGTGACCTCGACGGGGACGGCTACCTGGAGTACCGGGCGCGCAACCCCCGCTCCGGGCTGGTCAACCACTGCTGGAAGGACTCGTGGGACTCGATCGTCCATCCCGACGGCTCGCTGGTGAGCCTGCCGCGGGCGACCTGCGAGCTGCAGGGCTACGCCTACGACGCCCGGGTCCGGTGCGCCCGGCTGGCCCGCGAGGTGTGGTCGGACCCCGAGCTCGCCGACCGGCTGGAGCGCGACGCCGAGCAGCTCCGGCGCCGGTTCGACGCCGACTTCTGGCTGCCGGAGCTGGAGTGCTACGCGCTGGCGCTCGACGGCGAGAAGCGACCCGTCGCCACGCTCGCCTCCAACATCGGTCACCTGCTGTGGAGCGGGATCGTGCCCCCGGAACGGGTGCCGAGCCTGGCGGCGCACCTGTGCGGCGAGCGCATGTTCTCCGGCTGGGGTGTCCGCACGATTGCCGAGGGTCAGCTCGCCTACAACCCGGTCGGGTACCACACGGGTACGGTGTGGCCGCACGACACGGCCCTGGCGGCCGCCGGACTGGCCCGCTACGGCCGTCGGCAGGAGGCCAAGCGGCTGGCGGTGGCGCTGCTGGAGGCCGCTCCGCACCTTGACTACCGGCTGCCGGAGGCGTTCGCCGGGTATCCCCGGGCGGCCACTCTGGTGCCGGTGCTCTACCCGACCGCGTGCCTTCCCCAGGCGTGGTCGACCGGTGCGCCGCTGCTGCTGTTGCGCGTACTGCTGGGGATGGAACCCAAGGGTGAGGAGCTCACCGTCTCGCCGGATCTTCCAGGCTGGTTCGGGGCGGTGGCGCTGCGCGGCGTGCCCGGGCGCTGGGGCCGGTGCGACGTTGTTGCGGGGTGACACCCGCGTGTTGCGGGGTGACACTCGCGGCCCGATCCCCGCCAACCCCCCGAATCCCCTCGACACATGCCGAAAATACCTCATTTTTGGCGTTTCGGACGTCATAGGCCTGGTAAGACTGGCGGTATGACGGGTGAGTGGGATCTAGGCCGGATGTTACAAGGGACCGACTCTGACCCGAGCTGGCACCTCCCCGGCCCCCGCCGGGTGACCCGCCGCCTGCACCGCCGGAGCCCGACATGCTCGTCGTGACCACCGACGACCTGCCCGGGTACGAGGTCCGACAGGTGCTCGGCCAGGTGCTCGGCGCCACCGCCAGGCTGCTCAACCCGTTCCTGGAGGGGGTGCGGACGCTCGACCGCGGCGACCTCAACCCCCGCGTGACCAAGCACCTGGCCCGGTGGCGCCAGGAGGTGATCAACCTCATGACGGAGCAGGCCCGGGCGCGGGGAGCCAACGCCGTGCTGGGCATGCGCTTCGACCACCGGGACATCAGCGAGGTGTGGGGGGAGATGTGCGCGTACGGGACCGCGGTCTACGCGGTACCGGTGGCGGGCACCCTGCCGCCCCCCGCGGCCAACCCCGAGCGGGTCACCGCCACCGGTCGGGCGCGCCCGCCTCAAGGGTGAGCAGCCAGCGCTTGACCTCGACGCCCCAGCGGTAGCCGCCGAGCGCGCCGTCGGCCCGTACCACGCGGTGGCACGGCACGACCAGGGCCACCGGGTTACGGGCGCACGCCGTACCGGCCGCGCGCACCGCCGCCGGCCGCCCCGCCGCGGCGGCGAGCTGGGTGTACGTGAGCGTCCGGCCCGGCGGGATGCGGCGCAGGGCCTGCCACGCCCGGGCGAGGAACCCGGCGTCGTCGCCCGGGCGCCGGGCGACCGCCAGCGAGTCCACGGCGGTGTGGTCGCCGTCGAGGTACGCCCGGACCGCCTTGGACACGTCCCCGAGGTCGCGCCGCGGGACCGGCTCGGTCCGCCACGCCCGCGGCAGCAGCTCCAGCAGCGCCGCCGGCTCGGCGGTGAACCCCGCCGCCCGGACCGCGCCGGCGTCGTCGACCACCACCGTGAACGGGCCGACCGGGGTGGTGAGGGTGGTGCTGAGGTTCATGCCAGCCTCCAGAGTCGGATCAGTGCGTAGGCGCGCCAGGGGGACCAGTGCCGGGCCGCGTGCGCGGCGAGGGCGGCGGGGTCGGTGGGCAGGCCCACGGCGGCCGCGCCGCGCCGGGCGCCCAGGTCGGTGGGGAGGAAAGCGTCCGGGTCGCCGAGCGCCCGCACCGCGATGTAGTCGGCCGTCCAGTCGCCGATGCCGGGCAGCGCGCGCAGCCGGGCGGCGGTCTCGGCCCGGTCGGCACCGGCGTCGAGGTCGAGCTCACCTGAGGCGACCGCCTCTGCCAGCGCCCGGATCGTCTCCCGACGGCGGGCCGGCATCGGGAAGGCGTCGTCCGGCAGGGCGAGCACCTCCTCCGGCGTCGGGAACGGCCGCAGGCCGGCCTCCGGTCGCGGGCCTCCGGCGGCGCCGGTGTCGGCGGGCGGCACCGGCACGACCGGTTGCCCGGCCATGGCGCACAGGCGGGCCAGGATGGTGCGGGCACCGGCGACCGAGATCTGCTGGCCGACGACACCCCGGACGGCCATCTCGAACCCGTCGACCGCCCGGGGCACCCGCACCCCCGGCTCCTTGGCCACCAGTGGCGCCAGCGCCGGGTCGGCGGCCAGCCGCGAGTCCACGGCCACCGGGTCGGCGTCCAGGTCGAGCAGCCGACGGCAGCGGGCCACGGCCGGCATGAGGTCCCGCAGGTCGTGCAGGCGCAGCCGGGCGGTCACGTGGCCGTCGGTGGCGGTCAGCGCGACGTAGGCCGGGCCGTGGGGGAGCCGCAGCGCGCGGCGGTAGGTGACACCGTCGACCTCCTCCAGCCCGGGCACCGACCGGGTGGCGAGGAACCCCCACAGCGCCGGGGCGTGCAGCGGTGCGCGGTACGGCAGCCGCAGCGTCAGCTCGCCCCCGCCGGGGGCGTCGGTCCGCGGCGAGCGGCGCAGCGCCGACGGCGGTACGCCGTAGGCCCGCCGGACGGTGTCGTTGAACTGCCGGACACTGCCGAACCCGGCGGCGAACGCGATCTCGGCCATGCCGAGGTCGGTGGTCTCGATGAGAATCCGCGCGGCCTGGGCGCGCTGGGCCCGCGCCAGCGCGAGCGGCCCGGCGCCCACCTCGGCGGTGAGCAACCGGTGCAGGTGTCGCGGCGTGTAGCCGAGCCGGCGGGCGAGACCCGGCACGCCCTCGCGGTCGACGACGCCGTCGGCGATGAGCCTCATGGCGCGCGCCGCCAGGTCGGCACGGGTGTCCCACTCCGGGGAGCCCGGCACCGCGTCCGGGCGGCAGCGGCGACAGGCGCGGAAGCCGGCGGCCTGGGCGGCCGCTGCGGAGCGGAAGAAGCGCACGTGGCGCCGGTCCGGGGTGCGCGCCGGGCAGGACGGCCGGCAGTAGATGCCGGTGGAGGTGACGCCGGTGTAGAACCAGCCGTCGAAGCGGCTGTCCCGGCTGTCCACGGCGCGGTAGCACCACTCGAAGTCCAGCTCCACGCCCCCATCCTGCCCTCGGCCCGGCTCGGGTGCTCGCGGGATTCGGACGCGCCGGTGGGGGTAAGCTGGCCGGCCGTGAGCCTCACCATCGGGATCGTCGGGCTGCCCAACGTCGGCAAGAGCACGTTGTTCAACGCGCTGACGCGCAGCCGGGTGGTCGCCGACAACTACCCGTTCGCGACCATCGACCCGAACGTCGGGGTGGTGAACGTCCCGGACCCGCGCCTGGAGAAGCTGGCGGAGATGTTCGGGTCCGCGCGGATCGTGCCGGCCACCGTGACGTTCGTCGACATCGCCGGGCTGGTGAGGGGAGCCTCCAAGGGGCAGGGGCGGGGCAACGCGTTCCTGGCCCACATCCGCGACGCGAGCGCGATCTGCCAGGTGGTCCGCGCGTTCTCGGACCCGAACGTGGCCCACGTCGACGGGCGGGTCAGCCCGCGTGACGACATCGAGACGATCAACACCGAGCTGATCCTCGCCGACCTGCAGACCCTGGAGCGGGCCCTGCCGCGGCTGCGGAAGGAGGCCACGGCGCGGAAGGAACGCGCGGAGGTGGCCGAGGCGGCGGAAGCCGCGGCCCGGTTGCTGAACGAGGGCACGACGCTGTACGCGGGCGCGCGCCGGGCCGGCATCGACGTGGCCGCCCTGCGTGAGCTCCACCTGCTGACAACCAAGCCGTTCCTGTACGTCTTCAACGTCGACGAGGCGCAGCTTGGCGACGAGGCGTACCTGGACGAGCTGCGCGCACTGGTGGCGCCGGCCGAGGCGGTGTTCATGGACTGCAAGTTCGAGGCGGAGCTCGTCGACCTGCCCGAGGACGAGGCCCGGGAGCTGCTGGCCTCGATCGGGCAGTCGGAGCCCGGGCTGCACCGGCTCATCCGAGTGGGCTTCGCCACGCTCGGCCTGCAGACGTTCCTGACCGCGGGGCCGAAGGAGGCGCGGGCGTGGACGATTCCGGTCGGCGCCACGGCGCAGCAGGCCGCGGGTGTGATCCACAGCGACTTTGCGCGCGGCTTCATCCGCGCCGAGGTGGTCTCGTACGACGACCTGGTGGCGGCCGGCTCGATGGCGGCGGCGCGCGCGGCCGGGAAGGTGCGGAGCGAGGGCAAGGACTACGTGATGGCCGACGGTGACGTGGTGGAGTTCCGCCACTCGGCCGTCGGCGCGGGCCGGCGCTGAGCGGCGGCGGTGGGGCTACGTGTCGCGGGTGACGGCCCGGTAGGCGTCCTCGATCCGGGCGGCCATCGTCACCTCGCCGGCGGTGAGCGAGCCATCGGGTGGCACGCCCAGCCGGATCCGGGTCTCGCGGTTGTGGCGGCTGATCTGAGGCCTCAGCTGGAGGGCGTCGGCGACCACCTTGATGCGCTCGGTGAGGGCCGCGTGCTGCTGGTCATCCAGCTCGAGGGTCCGGCTGATCTCGCGACCGTTGCGCGTCCAGCCCGGCAGCAGACTGAGGGCGTCGCTCAAGTAGTCACCGCGCCGTCGGGTGTGCCGGGCTGCATCCATCGCCACCCCTCCCTCAGGCGCCGTTGCTGACTTGTGGCCAACTCGTCGCCAAGTTGTCACCGGCGGTGTCTTTCAGTGTGCCGGTCTGAACAGACCGTGTCTACGTCCACCGCTCCGGACCGGAAGGGCACGATCGGACCACGCCCGTCGCCGATCGGCCCACCGGGAGGGGGTCGGACGACCGATGCCCGGGCTCACGCCGGGATCACCCCGCCGCCCACCGGCGCTCGCGTCCGGGTCCGGCCGCCCGTCCCGAACGCGAGCGCGTCACCGCTGCTCGGTGTCCTCCTCGGCCGGGTGGTGGTAGTTGAGCTGCTCCGGCGGCAGCGGGAGCGTCACGTCGTCACCGAACGGCGACCCCGCACCGGCCCGGTTAAACAGCACCTCGCTCATCGGCAGCTTGCCCGACTGGTCCACGGGCGGGGCGACCGGCAGGGGGATCCTGCGCGACCACTTGACCGGACCGTCGACGTGCACCACCGGCGTGCCGCCACCGGCGTCCCGCGCCGCTGCCGCACCGACCCCTGCCTCCACCTGGTCCCGCCGGAAGATCTTGCGGCCGAGCCAGACCAGCGGGTCGTACTTGCGGTCCACCACGCGCTCCTTCATCGGGATGATCGCGTTGTCGGTGATCTTGATCTGCTCGGGGCAGACCTCGGTGCAGCACTTGGTGATGTTGCAGAACCCGATACCCTGCACGTCCCGCGCGAACTCCTTGCGGTCGTCGCGCGCGTCCAGGGGGTGCATGTCCAGCTCCGCCGCCCGGATGAGCAGGCGCGGGCCGGCGAACGCCCGCTTGTTCTCCTCGTGGTCGCGGATGACGTGGCAGACGTTCTGGCACAGGAAGCACTCGATGCACTTGCGGAACTCCTGCGAGCGCTCCACGTCGACCTGCTGCATCCGGTACTCACCGGGTTTCAGGCCGGGCGGCGGCGCGAACGCCGGCATCTGCCGGGCCTTCTCGTAGTTGAACGAGACGTCGGTGACGAGGTCCCGGATCACCGGGAACGTGCGCAGGGGGGTCACCGTCACCGGCTCGTCCGGGTCGAACGTCGACATCCGGGTCATGCACGCCAGCCGCGGCTTCCCGTTGATCTCCATCGAGCAGGAGCCGCACTTGCCGGCCTTGCAGTTCCACCGGCAGGCGAGGTCGGGGGCCTGCGTGGCCTGCAGCCGGTGCAGCACGTCCAGGACGACCTCGCCCTCGTTGACCTCGATCTGGTACTCCTGCAGCGCCCCGCCGGACGCGTCGCCCCGCCAGATCCGGAACTTCCTCATTGGGGTGTCTCTCCTCGTCGCCCAGGCCATCAGGGGTGTGTCAGCGAGTCTCCCGCGGCGGCTGCTCGCCGCCCCCGTCGCCACCGGTCGGCGCGGCCCCGGACGCCGCGGTCGCGGCGCGCGGGGCGTCGGCGTCGTCGGCCAGCTCCTCGGGGGTGTAGTACTTCGCCAGCTCCTCGGGGTCGAACAGGTCGCGCAGCTCCTTCGGCATCGGCGGCAGCGTCTGCCGGGTCAGCTGCACGGTGCCACCGTCGCCGAGCGAGCAGACCAGGTTGATCTTCCGCCACTGCGGGTCCATCTGCGGGAAGTCCTCGCGGGTGTGCCCGCCCCGGGACTCGGTCCGCTCCAGCGCGGCCCGGGCGGTGCACTCCGACACCAGCAGCATGTTGCGCAGGTCCAGGGCGAGGTGCCAGGCCGGGTTGTACCGGCGGCCGCCGCCACCGGCCCCGACCTTGGCGGCCCGCTCCCGCAGCTCCGCCAGCCGCTCGAGCGCCTCCTCCAGCTCGCTGCCCCGCCGGATGATGCCGACCAGGTTGTGCATGACCTCCTGGAGGTCGCGCTGCAGCGCGTACGGGTTCTCGCCGTCCTGGCGGGACAGCGGCGCCAGGGCCGTCTCCTCGGCGGCCGCGATGTCGGCGGCGTCCGGCCGCGGGCGCCGCTCCAGGCCGGCGGCGTACGCGGCGGCGTACTCGCCGGCGCGCTTGCCGAACACGAGCAGGTCCGACAGGGAGTTGCCGCCCAGCCGGTTGGAACCGTGCATGCCGCCGGTGACCTCGCCGGCCGCGAACAGCCCCGGCACCCCGACCGCCGCGGCGGTGTCCGCGTCGACCTCGACCCCGCCCATCACGTAGTGGCAGGTCGGCCCGACCTCCATCGGCTGCTTGGTGATGTCCACGTCCGCCAGTTCCTTGAACTGGTGGTACATGGAGGGCAGCTTGCGCCGGATGTACTCGGCCGAACGGCGGGAGGCGATGTCCAGCAGCACCCCGCCGGCCTTGGTCCCGCGACCCGCCTTCACCTCCGCGTTGATGGCGCGCGCCACCTCGTCGCGCGGCAGCAGCTCGGGCGGGCGCCGGTTGTTGTCCGGGTCGTCGTACCAGCGGTCCGCCTCCTCCGGCGTCTCCGCGTAGTACTGGCGGAACACGTCCGGCACGTAGTCGAACATGAACCGGTGGCCCTTGGTGTTGAGCAGGATCCCGCCGTCGCCGCGGACCGACTCGGTGACGAGGATGCCGCGCACGGACGGCGGCCACACCATGCCGGTCGGGTGGAACTGGACGAACTCCATGTTGATGAGGCGGCCACCGGCGCGCAGCGCCAGCGCGTGGCCGTCACCGGTGTACTCCCAGGAGTTCGAGGTGACCTTGAACGACCGGCCGATCCCACCGGTGGCGAGGACCACGGCGGGCGCCTCGAACAGCAGGAACTCGCCGGTCTCGCGGTCGTACCCGAACGCGCCGGCGATCCGGCCGTCGTCGAGCAGCAGCTCGGTGATGGTGGTCTCGTCGAAGACGCGCAGCCGCGACTCGTACGAGCCGGTGGCGGCGTAGTCCTCCTGCTGCAGCGAGACGATCTTCTGCTGCAGCGTGCGGATGATCTCCAGGCCGGTCCGGTCGCCGACGTGCGCCAGCCGCGGGTACTCGTGGCCGCCGAAGTTGCGCTGCGAGATCTTGCCGTCCTTGGTCCGGTCGAACAGCGCGCCGTAGGTCTCCAGCTCCCAGACCCGCTCCGGGGCCTCCTTGGCGTGCAGCTCGACCATCCGGACGTTGTTGAGGAACTTCCCGCCGCGCATGGTGTCGCGGAAGTGCACCCGCCAGTTGTCGTTGGGGTTGACGTTGCCCATCGCGGCCGCGGCGCCGCCCTCGGCCATGACCGTGTGGGCCTTGCCGAACAGCGACTTGGAGATCACCGCGGTGCGCGCCCCGGCCAGTCGCGCCTCGATCGCCGCCCGTAGACCGGCGCCGCCCGCGCCGATCACTACCACGTCGTACTGGTGTCGTTGCACGTTCATTGGTCGGCCCCTAGTTGATGAAGCGCAGGTCGGTGATCCACCCGGCGGACACCGCCATGATGTACGCGTCGACGACCACGAGCGACGCCAGCGTGATCCAGGCGAACTGCATGTGCCGGGTGTTGATCTTGGAGACGAACGTCCACCACCGGTACCGCAGCGGGTGCCGGGAGAAGTGCTTCAGGCGACCCCCGGTGACGTGGCGGCAGGAGTGGCAGGACAGCGTGTAGAACCACAGCAGGATCACGTTGCCCACCAGGAGCACGTTCCCCAGCCCGATGCCGAAGCCGTTCTCGCCGTTGAAGGCGAGGATGGCGTCGTACGTGTTGATGATCGTGATGACGAACGCGGCGTAGAACGTGTAGCGGTGGGCGTTCTGGAGGATCAGCGGGAACCGGGTCTCGCCGGTGTACCGCCGGTGGGCATCCGGTACCGCGCAGGCCGGTGGTGACAGCCAGTAGCTGCGGTAGTAGGCCTTGCGGTAGTAGTAGCAGCTCAGCCGGAACAGCAGCAGGAACGGCAGGCTCAGCGCCGCGTACGGGATCAGCGGGTGGTCGGGCAGGAACCGCCCGAAGTGCGCCGCCTCCGGGATGCACCCGGTCGAGACGCAGGGGGAGTAGAACGGGGTCAGGTAGTGGTGCTCGGCCACCCAGTAGTGGTCCTGCCAGAACACCCGGACGAAACCGTAGATCAGCCAGGCGGTGAGCCCGGTCACGGTCAGGGCCGGGACCAGCCACCACCGGTCGGTCCGCAGGGTCCTCTGTGAGATGGCGGCGCGAGGCTTCGTCGCGACCGTCGGCGTCGTCGTCATCCTCGTGCTCCTTGCGCGGTCGCCCGGACCCGGGGGGACGTGGTCCGGGTTCGGAGGTGACCTTACGCCGCGGCGCCACGGTGTGGTTGGTGGGGTCACCAGGGTGTGGCGTTTCCGCTGCTGGGAGCCCACGGAACCCCGGCCCGGACCGGTCTCCCGGTCCGGGCCGGGGTCCCGGCCGGTCCGCCGGGTGCCACCGGTCAGCCGGAGGCGCCGCCGGTGAAGTTCCACGACGCCAGGTGCAGCGCCGGTGCGCTCCACCAGAGGACGCCCCAGCCCGACGGCTGCAGCGACGGG
>VSBZ01000133.1:0-10216 GCA_047459215.1 Micromonosporaceae bacterium
ACGTGAACCTGCTCGACTACGAGGTGTTCATCGTGGACGCCGCCGCCTACGAGCAGGTGCTGACCGCCCTGGGTGACGCGCCGCGACTGCCGCCGGAGTGGCTGTCGGCCAGCCCCGGCGCCGAGCCCGTTCCGGTCCTCGCGACCGACGCGCCGGCGGGTCGGGCCAGCCTGGTGGTACGGGTCGACGAACGGGACTACCCCGTGACCGTGGTGGGCGCGCTGCCCGGGATACCCGGGCTCGACCCGGACTTCACGTGGATGGTGGTGCCCCGCCAGGCGCTGGTGGACCCCGGCGAGGTGAACCAGCTGCTGGTCGCCGGAGCCGGTGTCGACCCGGACGCGGTGCGCGCCGCGGTCGCCGCCACCACCGCGGCCGGAGACCTGCAGGTGTCCAGCCTCGACCAGGAGCGGGCGAAGCTGGAGGCGTCCGGGTTCAACGCCGGCCTCACCACCGCCTTCCTCGCCGGCACCGTGGCCTGCACGGTCGGGGCGGTGCTGGCGTTGCTGCTGCAGGTGATCCTCCAGGCGGCCCGGCGCGGCCGGACGGTGTCGGTCCTGCGCACGCTCGGCATGTCCGTCCGACAGGCGCGCGCACTCCTGCTCGCCGAGCTGCTGCCACCCGTGGCGGTCGCCATCGCGATCGGTGGCACCGTGGGAGCCCTCCTGCCGCTCGTGCTGGCACCCGCCCTCGGGTTGGACGCGTTCGCGGCCGGCGTGCGGCCGCCGGTGACCGTCGGACCCACCACGCTGCTCATCTCCGCCGGTCTCCTGGTGACCCTCGCCGTCGCCGCGGTCGCCACCGGCGACCTGGTCACCCGTCGGCTCGGCCTCGGCAACGTGCTGCGCGTCAGCTGAACCGGACCCGGACCCGCGGCGCCGTCAGCCGGACACGTGCGCCACGCCCGGGCCGGCTCCGACGGTGACGCGCACCGGCAGGCGCAGCTCCGGGAACGCGGGATCGCCGGTGGTGACGAGCAGGGTCGCCTCCGCCACCCCGGGCGCCAGGCCGGAGGCGTCGACCGTCACCTGCAGGGTCCGCGAGTCGCCGGCCGGCACCGTACCGGAGGTGACGTCGACCCGCAGCCACGGCACGTCGGCGCGGATGGTCGGGCAGCCGGCACCACCCGAGTCGCGGTAGTGGACGTGGCCGTGCGTGCCCACGCCGGGCGTGAACCCCGAGACCGTCCACACCTCGCCACCGAAGGCGCCGGTGGTGGTGCAGTAGCCGCCGCTGTTGCCCCACACCGGCTCGGGCAGCGGCTCGATCGGCTCCCAGGCACCGTTCGGCCAGTCGGCCAGCCACAGCCGCTCCACCGCGGCGTTGGGCGTGCTGAACCCGCTCCCGCCACCGATCGCGTACAGCGCGTCGTCAGTCGCGGCGAGGGCGAAGTCCGCCCTGCCCGGTTCGTACGTCGGCCCGAGCTCCCAGGTGTCGGTGGCCATGTCGTACCGCTGGGTGAAGGTGTTCGGGCCCGGGGTCTGCGGTTCCCAGCTGCCCACGATGTAGACGTACCGCCCGGCCTGGGTGTAGCCGGGGCTCACCACCGGGGCCGGCGCGGGGCTGGCGGTGCCGATCCACGTGTCGGTGGCGATGTCGTACACGTTGACCTCACGGGTCGCCTGGATCCCGGGGTCGCCGCCCCCGTGCCCGCCGACGGTCACGCTGTCCCCGCCGATCAGGTAGATGCGGCCGTTGAACGCGCCGCCGGCCGCCCCCCCACACCGGCCGCGGCAACGGGGCCGCGGTGGACCACCGGTCGCGGGCGATGTCGTAGACGAGGTGCCGGGTGGTGGTGCTCCCGCCGAGCAGGTGGATCCGACCCGCCTCGCACACCGCGGTCGACCCCTCCCCCGCGGTGCCCGAGGGCAGCGACGCCAGCCTGGTCCACTCGCCGGTGGACGCGGAGTAGCGCCACGCCTCGTCCAGGTGGTCGGCGGTGGCCGGTGAGCCACCGAAGACGTAGATGCTGTCGGTGTCCCCGTCGCACTGGGCGTGGGCGTACCGGGTGAACCCGCTGGGCAGGTCGGCGGCGCGCCGCCAGCCGCCGTCGCTCCCGCTCGGGGTGGACGCGGTGGCGGCGGCCGGTGAGACGGCGGGCCCGGCCGTCCCGGCAGCCGGGGCCCCGGCCGCACCGGCGGTACCGCCGGAGGCGGCGGGGTCGGCGGGCGGCGGCGGCAGCGGGTTCATGGCCAGCGGGGTCTCGGCGACCGAGAACGTCAGGTCGACCGCCGCCGGGTCGTTGCCGAGCACGACCGGCACCGTCACCGCCTCGCCCGGGGACACCGCCACGTCGAGGGTTCCCGGGGTCAGGGTCGCGCACGGCGCGTCCAGCCGCAGCGCCACGTCGAGCGTGCGGTGGCGGTGCGGGATGACGATCACCCGGTCGTGCGTCTGCGTCACCCAGCCGGGTGCGGAGACGGTCACCGTCAACGGGTTCTCGCGCGCCGGGAGCCACCACCGGTAGGTACCGTCCGGCCCGGTCGCGAGCGTGGTGTCGAGGTCCTTTCCGACGATGTGGACGGTCGCGTTCGCCAGCGGGTCGCCGGGCGTGTCGCACCGCTCCAGTCCGACCACCGTCCCGTCCAGCCGACCCCAGTCCGGCGGCGGCGTCACGGTCATGGTCACCGGCACCGCCGGCACGAGGTGCCGCGAGTCCGACGCGACCGCCAGGACCGCCCGGTAGTCCCCCGGCTGCGCCACGCCGTCGGCGGCCGCGTCCAGCCTCACGGTGACCGTCACCTCGCCGCCGGCCGGCACCCGGGCCGCGTGCGGCGACACCGACAGCCACGGCAGGTCGGTCACCCCGCAGCCGTCGAACTCCGGCAGCACCTCCGCCTGGGGTGCGGCGTTGAAGCCGCTGACCGCGCCGCCGATGCGGTAGAAGCCGCAGGCGCCGGCGCCGCGGTAGCGGGCGTGGTTGGCGGGCGGCAGCGGCGACCAGGAGTCGGTCGCCGGGTCGTACGCGAACCCCTCGTTGGTGACGGCCGCGAAACCGGAGGTCACGCCGCCGGAGACCAGCAACCGGCCGCCCGCGGCCACGTACGCGCCGCCCCACTGGTCCTGAGGTAGCGGCGCGATCGGGCTCCAGGCGTCGGTGGCGGGATCGTAGACGTACCCGTTGGCGGTGGACTCGTCGGGAAGCGTCCGGGCGCCGCCGGCGCAGTAGATCCGCTCGTCGATCGCCCCGCAGTGGGTCCAGCTGATCGGCTGCGGGTACGGGGCCGCGGCCGACCACTGGTCGGCGGCCGGGTCGTAGACCCACACGTCGGTGGTGCCGCACCCGGCCTGGCAGCCGCCGATCAGGTACAGCTTGCCGTCGAGCACGACACTGGCGGAGGCCGCGTACGCCACCGGAGCCGGCGCGCCGACCGACCAGGTCCCGGTGGCGATGTCGTAGATCTCCAGTGTGGTCACCGGGGTGCCGATCTGGTTCCAGCCCCCGACCACGTAGAACCGGCCGTCGATGATCGCACCGTTGGGGCGCTCCCGGCCGACGGTGGTCGCGGTCACCTCGGTCCAGGTGTCGGTCTCCGGGTCGTACCGGTACATCGCGTGGACGCGGCTCCCGCCCGGGCCGCTGATCCCGCCGACCGAGTACACCTTGCCCTGCCACACGTCGGCGAGGTTGTCCATGATGGGGACCGGGTAGGGGGCGATGTCCGTCCACGGCGGGGCCGAGGGTGCGGCCGGCGGGCCTCCCGCCGCGGCGTCGCCGCCGGACGGGTCACCGGGGTCGAGGTGGCCCGGCGGTGCGAGCGCGGCCGACAGCGGGGAGAACGTGCCCTCGATCCGGGTCACCGGCGCGCCGGTCCCGCCGGCGGCCAGGATGCCGCTGCCGCGGTCGCGTTCGCCGATCTCCACCGTGGCGTCGGCGGTGCCCTCGTTGCGGATGGTCAGGGTGCGGTGGGCGGTCCCGCCCAGCCGCACGTCCACGTCCAGCGCGGCGGGCTCGACCACGAGCAGCGCGGAGCCGAGAGCCACGTCGTGCCGGACGACGGCGTCCGGGACCACGTCGACCTGCTGCGTGGTCGAGCCGAACCCGTCTTTGCTCACGGTGAACGGCCGCGTCCCGGTCAGGCGGGAGAACAGCAGGTAGAACCCGTCGTCCAGGTGCGGGTCGGCGGGCGTCGGCCCGGTGGTCGTGGTGTCGCCCGGGGCCTCGTCGCTGGTGACCGTGGCGCCGTTGACCGCCTCCCCGGTGGTGAGGTCGCGCACGTTGCCGACCAGCAGCCCACCCGGTACGGGTACGCAGCCCGTCTCTCCGGCCGCGTACCCGGGTGCGGTGCAGGCCGGCGCCTCCACCTCCAGCGTGAAGTCCTCCTCCGCCACCCCGTCGTGGTAGGTGACCTGGCGGACCGCGGGCCGGTACCCGCCGCTCACCGCGTCCACCGTGTACTCGAACGCGGTCTGCTGGACGAGCTCCACCTCGAACCGGCCCGTCACCGGATCGGTGAACACCGGCCCGAACGGGTAGGCGTCGATGTCGATGCGGGCGTACAGCGGCCAGCCGTGCCCGGAGGCGTCGGTGACCGTGCCGGTGACGGTGACCGTCGGCAACGGTACGAGCTGGAAGTCCTCGGTCGTCGTGGTGTCCTCCGCCACCACCACCCCACCCCGCTCGGCCGGTTCGTGACCGTACGCGGTGACGGTCAGGTCGTACCCGCCGACCGGGAGGTCGAGCGCGTAGGTGCCGTCGGAGGCGGTGACCACGCTGCGCCGTGCCGGCCCGCTGACGCTCACCGTGGCGCCGCGCACGGGCTGGCCGGCGGTGTCGGTGACGGTGCCGACGAGCCTGCCCTGTGGCCCCCGGGGCGCGAGGTCCACGGCCGCGTACGCGTCCAGCCGGCCCTCACCCCAGACGTTGTTGTCCTCCGGCGTACCCCCGCAGGTGAGGTCGGGAACGTCGATGGCGGCGGCGTCGAGCAGTGCCCTGGTCTCGTCGATGTTCCCGATGAGCCCCGGCGCCGCCGACCACATCAGCGCGACCGTCCCCGACACGTGCGGCGCGGCCATCGAGGTGCCGCTCGCCGCCCCGTACCCGCCGCCGGGCAGCGAGCTGCGGATGGAGGCGCCCGGGGCGGCGATGTCCGGCTTCACCGCGCCGCCGACCGGACCGGGGGCCGGGCCACGGCTGGAGAAGGAGGCGATGGTGTTGGAGATGGTGAACGCGCCCACCGCGTACGCCTCGGGGTAGCTGGCCGGGGCGCCGACCGTGCCGCAGGCGGGGCCGGTGTTGCCGGCGGAGAACACCGGGAAGATGCCGGCCGCCACCCACGCCTGGACGAGCGCCCGGTAGAACGGGTCCGAGCCGACCTCCGTCCCCCACGAGTTGTTGACGATGTGCGGGCGCCGGCTGGGATCCGGGTTGGCACCGGTAACGTCGGTCGGGGCGAGGATCCACTGTCCACTGGCGAGCAGCGCGGACAGCGAGCAGGTGTTGGACTCGCAGCCCTTGGCGGCGATCCACCGTGCCCGCGGCGCCACCCCGATCTGGTTGGCTGCCCCGTCGTCGCCCACCATGGTGCCGGTGACGTGGGTCCCGTGCCCGTTGTTGTCGCAGGGCCCCTGTGACGGGTCGCCGCACACCCGTGACGGGTCGAACCAGTTGTAGTCGTGCGTGAAGGTGCCGTCGGCGTTGGTGCCGCGGTACGAGGCGACCAGCGCCGGATGGCCGACGTCGACCCCGGTGTCGATGGTGGCGACCACGATCCCCTCGCCCCGGGCGTCGAAGTCCTCCCACACCTCCGGCGCGCGGATCCGCGTGAGGTTCCACTCGACCGCGGCGACCGCGTTCTCCCGGTCCTCCTCGAACGTCAGGTCCGGCACCTCGTACACCCGGTCGGCGAGGACCCGGGCCACCTCCGGCCGGGCGGCGAGCTCGAGGGCGAGGTCCCGGTCGCCGGTGACCCGTACCGCGTTGGCCACCCAGAACGGTTCCCACGGCACGCCGCGGTCGGCCAGCAGGGTGCGGATGCCCGCCTGGGTACGCGCAGCCGTGGCGGTCAGCTCCCGGTGCACCAGAGACCCGCGCTCCCGCCAGCTGCCCGCGGCCCGCGCGGCGGTCAGCTCGGCCTGCTCCTCCAGCAGCACCCAGAACGTCACCAGGTCCTGCTCGGCGAACTGGGCGAGCAGGCCGTGCTCCAGCTTGTCCACCGCCGACGGCGCGCTCGGGCGTCCGGCGCGGCGACCGTCTCGGTGGTGGCGGTGCGTGCCCGGTCGGGACCGTCGACCGCGGGCGCCACGACCGCCGTCGCCACCGCCAGCACCGGGGCGCACGCTGCCGCCACCCAGGCACGGGTACGCGCCGACGCCCGTACCCCCACGAGGTCCCGCCATCCGTCCATGTCGTCCTCCCGGGGCTCCGTCCCCGCGACGAGGCCGCTCCGAGGACGCCGTGCGGCGGCACCCGTCGGTCACCGTCCCCGCAGTATGGACAGCCCGGCTCCGGCGGTGCAATGCGTCATCTTCCCCGTTTATCGAGGTACGGGCCGTGCCCCGGTCCGGTGGCGGGGCAGCGCCGGCGCGTCACCGTACCCCTCAATGTGGTCGCGTGTCCCACCGCCGCGGACGCGGGGCGCCTGCGCGGTCCGCTCCGCGACCGGTACCGCGTCGAGGGACCCCCCGACCGGCGGGCGTCAGCGGAGCCTGGCCCGCCGCGTGGCGCCGATGTCCGTCAACGCCGTGGCCAGCGCGGCGGCGACCAGGACGAGGGTGACGGTCACCGCGTGCCCGAAGGCGGACCCCCAGTCTCCGGTGACGCCCAGCCGGGCGAACAGCACGGTTCCCGCGAGCGCGATCCCGGCCGCGGCGCCCACCCGCTGGGCGGTCTGGAGGACGCCACCGGCGCTGCCGGCCCGCCGTACCGGCACCTCGCTGAGGGTGAGGGTGATGTTCGGGGAGATCACCGTGCCGCTGCCCAACCCGGCCAGCAGCAGCGCCGGAGCCACGGCCCACGGCGCCGACCGGCCGGGCACGAGCTCGACCACCAGGGCCGTCGCCGCCACGCCGACGCCGACCGTCACCAGGCCGGCGGCGACCAGCGGCCGCCCGACCCGCGTGACGATGCGACCGCTGAGGGCGGCGGCCACCGCCGACCCGAGGGCGAACGGGGTCAGCGTCAGGCCCGTCGCCAAGGCGGAGTACCCGTACCCCTGCTGCAGGAACAGGCTCAGGACGAACGGCACCGCGGTGAAGCCGGCGAAGTAGAACATGCCGAGCAGGCACCCCAGCGCGTACGAGCGACGACGGAACAGCCCCACGTCGACCGCCGGCTCGCCGGTGCGGGCGTACCGCCGCTCCCACGCCCAGAAGCCCGCCAGCACCGCGATCCCACCGGCGGTCGACAGCCACCGGGTCGGGCCGCGCCACTGCTGCTCGATCACCGGCACGAGCACCAGCAGCACGCCGGTACCCAGCAGCAGCATCCCGACCACGTCCAGCCGCTGCCGCGACGCCTGTCCACGGGCGTCGGGGGGCAGCAGTCGCGCGCCGAGCGCGATCGCCGCCACGCCGATCGGGACGTTGACGAAGAAGACCCAGCGCCAGCCGTCGACCGGGCCGCCCAGGTGGATCAGCAGCCCACCCAGGCTCGGTCCGACCGCGGTGGAGACCCCCACGGTGGCGCCGAACCACCCGAACGCGCGCCCCCGCTCCGCGCCCTGGAACAGCTGCTGGATCAGCCCGCTGATCTGGGGAGTGACCACCCCGCCCGCCAGGCCCTGGACGGCCCGCGTGGCGACCAGCACACCGGCGGTGGATGCCAGCCCCGACGCCACGCTGGCGAGCGTGAACGCCGCCACGCCCACCAGGAACACCCTCCGCCGGCCGCGGGCGTCCCCGATCCTGCCCGCCAGCCCCAGGACCACCCCGAAGGCGAGGGCGTAGCCGGACACGATCCACTGCAGGTCCTCGTCCCGCGCGTCGAGGCCGACCTCGATCGAGGGGAGGGCCACGTTGACGATGGTCACGTCCAGCAACGCCATGAACCCCGCCACCAGGCAGACCGTCAGCGCCCGCCAGCGGCGCGGGTCGGGCGCCGCGGGCGGGCTGCCGTGGGCCGGCGCGGATGCCATGTCCGGGCTGCCGAGACGTCGCGTGACCGGGTCAGCCTCACGAGGACCGGGCGCTGGTCGGCTGCCCCGGCCAGAAGGGCCACTCCTCGAAGGAGCTGCAGCGCCCGTCCTCGGCGACACGCATGATCCACAGGTCGCGGTACTCCTGGTCGACGGGGTCGCCGTAACGGACCTCCACCCGCACCACCGCGGTGTCGCCCTCGACCGCCACGACCTCACTGGTCATGTCGAACACCTCGCCGGGATCCTCCCGCTCCCGCTCCCACATCCGCGCGATGGCGGGCAGGCCGACGACCGGTTCCCGGTAGGGCCCCTGCCGGTAGGACGCCTCAGGGGTGAAGAGGGTGGCGAGGTCCTGCGTTCCGGGCGTCCGCCAGGCGCGCTCGTACGCCGCGATCCAGCCCGTCAGGTGGTCCCTGTCCATGACGTCAGCTTGTCATCCGACCGCGCCCTTCCACGGCGGTACGCCATCTTCGGCGCGACCGCGTGCACCGGGGTACGGCACGGGCGGGGCGCCCGTTCCGGGTCGCACGAAGGCGGGAGCAGGACCGACGGGGCGGACCGCGGTCAGCGTGGCCGTGGTGAGCGCCCCGCGTCCCACCCCACTGTGGCGGGGTATCCGGCGGGAGGGTGCCGGCGGGCACGCCAGGTCGGGCGGCAGCGGAACCGTGGGCTCTCGGCAGAGCAGGGCGCGCGGCGGTCACGTGGCGGCCGGGACCAGCTTGCTCATCACGCAGTTGCCCTTGCCCTTGGGGCGCTCGTAGGTGAACCCGAGCCGCTCGTACATGGTCCGGGTTCCGTTGTAGAGGAACGACGCCGAGGTTCTCTTGCCCTCGGGCAGGTCGTGCGGGTACGCCTCGACGAGGCCGCCCCCCGCCGCGGCGATGAGCGCCAGCGCACCCTGCACGGCGACCGCGGCCAGCCCGGAACGCCGGTGGTCGCGGTCGACGAACAGGCACGTGATCCGGTAGTCCGGCATCCGGGTGACGCCTTGCTCCCACTCCTTGCGGTGGTGGATGTTCGGCAGCTCCGCGACCGTCCCGAACTGGGCCCAGGCGACGGCGACGTCATCGTCGAACACCAGGGCCGCGTGCGCGCGACCGGCCTCGACGAGACGCCGCTTGAACTCGCGATTGCCGACCGCCCTGCGCTCCTCCTTGGGATCCGGATAGAGGTGGAAGTGCAGGCACCAGCAACCGCCCCACACACCGTTGTGCCGCTCGGCCAGGTCCGCGAACGCGTTCCACGTCCGCAAGCTGAGGGGTTCGACCCGGTAACCGTCCACCGTCAGGGCGTCCATGCAGGGACGGTACCGGCGGTTCCGGACGATCCACGACCGGAACCGCTGGCCGTCCCACCTACTCCCGAGATCGGCGAACGGACAAGCTAGACCGAACGGTCATATCGACCGCTGATAGCACGGCCTCTCTCAGGAACGCGCCGCCATGACGGAACGGCCCTGACCATCGCGCCGCATCAGAGTACGTGCACCCACCCGGTTCGCAGGTCTCGCTCAATCGTCGTCGGGCACGCCGGAAACGTGGTGGTCCGCAGCGTAGATGGTCTGCCGCACGAGCCGGCGCACGTGCCCGCCGCGGGCCGCGTAGACCACTCGGCGGCCCACCCGCTGCGCGCTGACCAACCCCGACAGGCGCAGCTTCGCCAGGTGCTGGGAGGCCGCCGGCCGGGCCACCCCGGCCGTACGGGCCAGCGTGGCGACGTCGTACTCGCCGTGGCACAGCAGCCACATCAGCCGTAGCCGCGTGCCGTCCGCCAGCATCCGCAGCATCGTGGTCGCCACCTCGACCTGTTCGTCGCCAGGAAGTTGCGGTTGCCGCCCGTGCTGACCTGCGACGTTGTCGCGTGCGTACATGAGCACATATTATGCCGACGGTTGCCCGGTGACCGGGCACGAAAAGCCAGAGGCGGGTGGGACCATGCGCAAGCACCAGGCCACGCACGACCACGGCCACCGTCACCACCACGGTCGCGACGGGTACGGCCACCGCCACCCCACCGGGCACGGACACGGTCACGGGCACGGGCGGGCGCCGGACCGGTGGTGGCGTCGCCTACGCCACTACCTCGTCCCGTACGCGCACTCGCACGGCGCGGCCGACAAGGCCGACCCGGCGCTGGAG
>VSBZ01000134.1:0-10192 GCA_047459215.1 Micromonosporaceae bacterium
GGAGGAGATCACCGGCCTCGGCGCCGGGGACGTCCTCGACACCGGGGACGCCGGCGACGTGGCCGACGCCGGCGAGACCCTGACGCTGGCCGCCCAGCCGGTGCCCCTGTACCACGGGGACACCGCCGCGGTGATCCGGGACGTCAAGGCGTGGCTGTCCGACGGGTGGCGGGTGGCGCTGGTCCTGCCCGGCCAGGGTCCGGCGCAGCGCTCCGCCGAGATCCTGCGCGACGCCGGCTTCGGCGTCACGGTGGCCGCCCCGGTCGACGAGGCGCCGGCGGCCGGCTCGCTGGTGGTCACCACCGGCGCGCTGGAGCACGGGTTCGCCGACGAGGCGGCGCGGCTGGCGGTGCTCGGCGGCGGCGACCTCACCGGCGGGCGGGGGCCGGCCGCCCGGCCGCTGGGCCGCCTTCCCAGCCGCCGCCGCACCATCGACCCCCTGGAGCTGCGCCCCGGCGACCTGGTAGTGCACGAGCAGCACGGCATCGGGCGGTACGAGGCGATGGTCCGGCGCACGGTCAACGGCGCCGAGCGCGAGTACGTCGTCATCGCGTACGCGCCCTCCCGCCGGGGCCAGCCGGAGGACCGGCTGTTCGTGCCCACCGACTCCCTCGACCAGCTCTCCCGGTACGTGGGTGGGGAGAACCCGCCGCTGCACCGGATGGGCGGGGCGGACTGGCGGAAGGCGAAGGCCCGCGCCCGCAAGGCGGTGCGGGAGATCGCCGCCGAGCTGATCCGGCTGTACGCCGCCCGCCAGGCCACCCGGGGACACGCCTTCGGCCCGGACACGCCGTGGCAGCGGGAGCTGGAGGACTCCTTCGGCTGGGTGGAGACGCCCGACCAGCTCGCCGCGATCGAGCAGGTCAAGGCCGACATGGAGCGACCGGTCCCGATGGACCGGCTGATCTGCGGGGACGTCGGGTTCGGCAAGACGGAGGTCGCGGTACGGGCGGCGTTCAAGGCGGTGGCCGACGGCAAGCAGGTGGCGGTGCTGGTGCCGACCACCCTGCTCGCCCAGCAGCACTACGCCACCTTCAGCCAGCGGATGGCGCAGTTCCCGGTGGAGATCCGCCAGCTGTCGCGGTTCCAGACCGCCAAGGAGGCGGCGGACACCCTCGCCCGGCTCGCCGACGGCACCGTGGACATCGTCATCGGCACCCACCGCCTGCTGCAGCCCACCACCCGCTTCGCCCGGCTGGGCCTGGTCGTCGTGGACGAGGAGCAGCGGTTCGGGGTCGAGCACAAGGAGTACCTCAAGACCCTGCGGACCTCCGTCGACGTCCTGACCCTGTCGGCCACCCCGATCCCGCGCACGCTGGAGATGGCGGTCAGCGGCCTGCGGGACATGTCGACCATCGCCACCCCGCCGGAGGACCGTCACCCCGTCCTGACCTACGTCGGCCCGTACAGCGACAAGCAGGTCGCCGCCGCGATCCACCGGGAGCTGCTGCGCGACGGTCAGGTCTTCTACGTCCACAACCGGGTGGAGACGATCGAACGGGCCGCGCAGCGCGTGCGCGAGCTGGTGCCGGAGGCGCGGGTGGCGGTCGCCCACGGGCAGATGGGCGAGGCGACGCTGGAGCGCGTCATGGTCGCGTTCTGGCGCCGCGACTACGACGTGCTGGTGTGCACGACCATCGTGGAGTCGGGACTGGACATCCCCAACGCCAACACGCTCATCGTGGAGCGCGCCGACCTGCTCGGCCTGGCGCAGCTGCACCAGATCCGCGGCCGGGTGGGCCGGGGCCGGGAACGCGCGTACGCGTACTTCTTCTACCCGGCCGACCGGCCGATGACCGAGCAGGCGCACGAGCGGCTGGCCACCATCGCCCAGCACACCGAGCTGGGTGCGGGCATGTACGTGGCGATGAAGGACCTGGAGATCCGCGGCGCGGGCAACCTGCTGGGCGGGGAGCAGTCCGGGCACATCGCCGGCGTGGGGTTCGACCTGTACGTCCGGATGGTGGGCGAGGCGGTGCAGGCGTTCCGGGGCGAGCGGCCGGAGGAGGAGGAACCGGTCGAGGTGAAGATCGACCTGCCGGTCGACGCCCACCTGCCCGAGGAGTACGTGCCGGTGGAGCGGCTGCGCCTGGAGGCGTACCGCAAGCTCGCCTCCGCCACCACCGACGCGGAGCTGGACGAGGTGCTGGCCGAGCTCGACGACCGGTACGGCGAGCCGCCGGTGGAGGTGACCAACCTCGTGGCGGTGGCGCGGCTGCGGCTGCTGGCCCGCTCGTACGGGCTGACCGACGTCTCGCTGCAGGGCCGGCACATCCGCATCTCCCCGGTCGACCTGCCGGACTCGGCCCAGTTCCGCCTCAAGCGGCTGTACCCGCAGGCGGTGTACAAGTCGGCGGTGAAGACGATCTCGGTGCCGCGGCCCGGCCCCGCCACGGTGGGTGGCGAGCCGCTGCGCGGCGTCCCGCTGCTGGACTGGTGTGCCCGCCTGCTGCGGGACGTGCTGGGCGAGCCGCCGGCGCGCGCGGGTGCGGCCCCCGTGGCCACGTCCCGGGCCGGCTCGTGAGAGAGTCGTCCTGGGCGCCACGCACCGCGGTCGGTGTACGACACGGCGTGCCGGCGCCCGCCAGCCACGCCCGCCGACACGGGGAGGACGACAGATCATGATCCACGGGCGCCGGCTCGCCGGGGTCGTCCTGGCCGCACTGCTCGCCGCGACCGGGTTGGCCGCCTGCCAGGTGAGCCCCGGGCTCGCCGCGCAGGTCGGGGACACGGTCATCACCCGGCAGGAGGTGGACCGGGTCGTCGCCTCCTGGCAGCGCACCCAGGAGACGCCGCCGGAGCGGTCGGACGTGGAGCGCGCACGCCAGGACCTCATGACCATGCTCGTGGTCACCGAGGCGGGCGACAGGTACGCCGCCGCCGAGGGCCTGACCGTGCCACCGGCGGCGGTGGCCACCTACGCCGAGGCGCTGGGCCTGCCCGAGGACGACCCGTTCGTGGTGACGTTCGCGGAGTTCCGGGCGGTGATGGACGCGCTGCAGGCCACGGTGGTGCCGGTCGAGCCGTCGCCGGCGGACCAGCGGGAGATCTACGACCACCTCGTCGAGCAGGGCCTGTCCCTGCCGCCGTTCGAGGAGGTGCAGCCCTTCCTGACGGGCGAGGACATCGCCCGGGCGGTGGGCATGCGGGACCTGGTCGCCACGGTCCTCGAGCGGGCCGACGTCCGGGTCCAGCCCGGCTACGAGCTGGTGTACCGGCAGACGGTCCCGTTCCAGGGCGCCACCTCCTACCTGGAGGTGCCGCTCAGCGAACCCGCCCAGGTCGTCGACGCCGCCTGAGCCGTGCCCGCGCGGATCGTCCTGCTGGTCACCTCGCCCCGGCTGCCGGCCGGGCTGCTCAGCGCGGCCGCGTGGGACCTGGTGCGGGCCGCGCCGGTGCTGGCCGCCGCGGAGACCCCGCAGCTGGCGGCGATCCGGGCCGCCGGCGCCGACGTGCGCGTGCTGGCCGCCGACGAGGACGGCGTGGCCGCGCTGCTGGCGGCCGCGGCCGACCACGACCGGGTGGTCTGGCTGGCAGGGCCGGGCGGCGACGAGGACCTGGCGCGGCGGCTCGGGCAGCGGCTGGTGCGCGAGCCGGGCCTGGCCGAGCTGGAGGTGGTGTACGGGTCGTGGGACCCGCCCGGTGCCCGGCTGCTGGACGCGGTGGCCGTGGTGGACCGGCTGCGCTCGCCCGGCGGCGACCCGTGGAAGCAGCAGCAGACCCACCAGTCGCTGGCCCACTACCTGCTGGAGGAGGCGTACGAGGCGTACGACGCCATCGAGGCGCACGACCTGGACGCGCTCCGGGAGGAGATCGGCGACGTGCTGTTCCAGGTGCTGCTGCACGCCCGGCTCGCCGAGGAGCAGCCGGAGGAGCGGCGCTGGACGATCGACGACGTGGCCGGCGACTTCGTCGAGAAGATGATCCGCCGCAACCCGCACGTGTTCGGCGGCGTCCCGGTGGCCGGCGTGGAGGAGGTCGTCGACAACTGGGAGCGGATCAAGCGGGCGGAGAAGGCACGGGCCTCGGCGCTGGACGGGATCGCCCGGTCCCAGCCGGCGCTGTCGCTGGCTACCAAGATCGTCTCACGGGCGCGCCGGGCCGGCATCGACGTCCCGCCCCCGCCCGCCCCGGAGTCCGTCGACCCCACCGACGCGGCCGCGCTGGGGCGGGCGCTGCTCGGTCTCGCCGCCGCCGCGTACGAGGCGGGGGTGGATCCGGAGGCGGCACTGCGGCGCGCCGCGCTCGCCTACGCGGACGAGCTGCGTGCCGCCGAGCGCGCCGCGTCCGACCGGCCGCGCGACTGACCCCCTCCCGCGCCGGCCCGGGACGGCGAACGTGTCGCCCGGGTCCGGCCTATCCGCCGCCCCAGCCCCAGGATGGCGGAGGCGGAGGGCCCGGGCGCGGGCGCGGCTGGGGCCGGCGCCAGGGCAGCGCGACGAGGAAGCCGAACACGAACCCGACCACGTGGGCGAGGTAGGCGACGGTCCCATCGGGTGCGCCGTAGCCGATCGAGTACAGGTACTGCAGCACGAACCACGTGCCCAGCACCAGCCAGGCCGGCAGCCGCAGCGGCAGGAACAGGCAGAACGGCACCAGGCTCCACACCCGGGCGTGGGGGTACAGGGCCAGGTACGCGCCGAGCACCCCGGAGACGGCGCCGGACGCGCCCACCATCGGCGTGACCGTGCCCGGGAAACCCAGCGCGAACCCGTAGCTGGCCACGTACCCGGCGCCCAGGTAGAACGCGAGGAACCCGACGTGGCCGAACCGGTCCTCCACGTTGTTGCCGAACACGTACAGGAACAGCAGGTTGCCCAGCAGGTGGAGCCAGCCGGCGTGCAGGAACATCGCCGACAGCACCGACCACACCGGGTCCTTCTCGTAGTCCGGGGGTCCGAGCAGGCACGCGCCCCCCACGACGTCGCCGGTCGGCACCTGGGCCAGCTGCTCGTTGGTGATCAGCTCCGCCGGCACCGCTCCGTAGCGGTAGAAGAACGCCTCCGCCTGGCACAGGTCGGCCACCGCGACCGTCCCCACCCCCACCGCCGTCACCGCCGGTGTGAGCAGGAACACCACGACGTTGGCGGCGATGAGCAGCCTCGTCACCCAGGGGGTACGGCGGGTGGGGTTCACGTCGTGGAAGGGGATCACCACGTGACCAAGCCTCTCGTACCGGTGCGCGGCGCGCACCGCCGGGATGTCCCCGACCCGCGGTGGGGCCGACCGGCCCACGGTAGGCTCGCGGGCGACCGATCACGGCAGGTGTGGGAACGGAGCGACTCGTGGCCACGATCGAGGGCATCATCGCCAGGGAGATCCTCGACTCGCGGGGCAACCCGACGGTGGAGGTCGAGGTGACGCTCGACGACGGGTCGGTGGGCCGGGCGGCGGTGCCGTCCGGCGCGTCCACCGGCGCGTTCGAGGCGGTCGAGCTGCGCGACGGCGACACCTCGCGTTACCGGGGCAGGGGGGTGACCCGGGCGGTCGACAACGTGGGCGAGCGGATCTTCGAGGAGCTGGTCGGGTACGACGCGACCGAGCAGCGCCTCATCGACCAGGTCATGATCGACCTCGACGGCACCCCCGACAAGTCGGAGCTGGGCGCCAACGCCATCCTCGCCGTGTCGCTGGCGGTGGCGAAGGCCGCGGCCAGCTCCTGCGGGCTGAGCCTGTTCCGCTACCTGGGCGGGCCGAACGCCCACCTGCTGCCGGTGCCGTTGTTCAACATCCTCAACGGCGGCGCGCACGCGGACTCCAATGTGGACATTCAGGAGTTCATGATCGCGCCGATCGGTGCGGCGACCTTCCGGGAGGCGCTGCAGGCGGGCGCCGAGGTGTACCACGCCCTCAAGGGGGTGCTGCGGCAGCGGAACCTGTCCACCGGGCTCGGCGACGAGGGCGGCTTCGCCCCCGACCTGCCGGCCAACGACGCCGCGCTGGAGCTCATCGCCGCCGCGGTCCGCGACGCCGGGTACACCCTGGGCACGGACATCGTGCTCGCGCTGGACGTGGCCGCGACGGAGCTGTACCGCGACGGGGCGTACGTGTTCGAGGGCGAGCCGCGCAGCGCCGAGCAGATGACCGCGTACTACGCCAAGCTGCTGGACGAGTACCCGATCGTGTCCCTGGAGGACCCGCTGGCGGAGGAGGACTGGGACGGCTGGAAGCGGCTCACCGCCGAGCTGGGTGACCGCGTGCAGATCGTCGGCGACGACCTGTTCGTCACCAACCCGGAACGGATCCGGCGCGGCATCGACGAGCGCGTCGCCAACGCGGTCCTGGTGAAGGTGAACCAGATCGGTTCCCTGACCGAGACCCTCGACGCCGTGGACCTGGCCCACCGGGCCGGGATGCGGTGCATGATGAGCCACCGCTCCGGCGAGACCGAGGACACCACCATCGCCGACCTGGCGGTGGCGACCGGCTGCGGCCAGATCAAGGCCGGCGCGCCGGCGCGGTCGGAGCGGGTCGCCAAGTACAACCAGCTCCTGCGGATCGAGGAGGAGCTCGACGACGCGGCCCGCTACGCCGGTCGCGCCGCGTTCCCGCGGTATCGTGAGGCCTGATCCGCGGCCGCCGGCCCGATCCGCGGCCGGACGGGACGGCGGCGGCCCGGACGAGGCGGAGGCGGCATGCGGGAGTGGAGCAAGCGGCCCGGTGGTGCGCGCGGGCGCACCCGACCCGGTGCCCGGGGCGCGGCGGCCCGACCCGGCGCACCCGACGCTGCCCGCCCGGCGGCCCGGCGGTCCACCGCGGGCCGGCGGGCCGGCGTCACCCGTACCTCGGCGCCCCGGCCGGCCGGCCGGGCGACCGGCCGCGCGGCGATCCTCACGGTCGTGCTCGTCGCGCTGGCGTTGAGCTACGTCATCCCCCTGCGCACCTACCTCGCGCAGCAGGCCGAGATCTCGCAGCTGCGCGCGAGGCAGGAGCAGCAGCGCGCGCACATCGCCGCCCTGGAGGAGGAGGCGGCGCGCTGGGCCGACGACGACTACATCCGCATCCAGGCCCGCAAGCGGCGGCACATGGTCGAGCCCGGGCAGATCCCGCTGATCACGATCTGGGAGACCGAGTCGCCGGAGCCGGAGGCGGAGGAGAGCGAGCCGACGCCACCCAGCCGCGCGTGGTGGGACCTGCTGTGGTCGAGCGTGCAGGAGGCGGACCGGGACGGCGGGCCGGAGGGCCCGCAGGGACCGTGACCGGACCGGAGACGGGGGCCGGGCCCGGCGCCGGCGAGGCGCGGGGCGCCGGCGCCCGCGGCGTCGACGCTCCCGGCACCGGTGGGGCGCCCGGTCACGGGGGACCGGGTGGGGGCCCGGTGCGGGAGCCGGTGACCCCGGCCGAGCTGGCCGTCGTCGCTGCCCAGCTCGGGCGGCGCCCCCGCGGGACCCGCGCGGTCGCCCACCGCTGCCCGTGCGGCCTGCCCGACGTCGTCGAGACCTCCCCCCGCCTGCCCGACGGCACGCCGTTCCCCACGCTGTACTACCTGACCTGCCGGCGGGCGGTGTCCGCCTGCGGGCGGCTCGAGGCGACCGGCACCATGCGGGAGATGAACCGGCGGCTGGCCGAGGACCCGGACCTCGCGGCCCGGTACCGGGCCGCCCACCACGACTACCTCGCCCGCCGGGAGGCCATCGAGGTCGTCCCCGAGATCGCCGGCGTCTCCGCCGGGGGGATGCCGGGTCGGGTGAAGTGCCTCCACGCCCTGCTCGCCCACTCCCTCGCGGTGGGGCCCGGCGTCAACCCGATCGGCGACGAGACGCGGGAGCTGGTCGGCGAGTGGTGGGCGGACGGTCCCTGCGTGTCGCCGCCCGACGAGGCGGACGCCGCGGCGTCGGCGTAGCCTGACCGGCGTGGAGGTGACGGTCCGGCGTGCCCGCACCGCCGACGTCCCGGCGATCCGGCGGCTGGTCGACACCTACAGTGTCGACGGCCGGCTGCTCAGCAAGGCCACGGTGACGCTGTACGAGGACGTGCCGGAGTTCCGGGTGGCCGAGGTGGACGGCAGGGTCGTGGGGTGCGGTGCCCTGCACGTCATGTGGGAGGACCTGGCCGAGATCCGCACCCTCGCGGTGGACCCGGACCGGCGCGGTCACGGTATCGGCGGGCGGATCGTCACCGAGCTGCTCGCCGACGCCCGGTACCTGGGCGTCCGGCGTGTGTTCGTGCTCACCTTCGAGACGGAGTTCTTCCGGCGGTTCGGGTTCCGGGAGATCGACGGCGCCCCGGTGCCACCGGACGTCTACGAGCAGCTGCTGCGCTCGTACGACGAGGGCGTGGCCGAGTTCCTGGGCCTGGACCGGGTCAAGCCCAACATCCTCGGCAACACCCGGATGCTGCTGCACCTCGACGACCTTCCGGGGAACGCTCCCAGCCGATAGGCGGGGGTGACGTCGGCCGTACCGGTGCGGCGCGGGGCGCGGCCCGTGTCGTATACCGTGGCTCGCCACTTTCGGCTCTCACGAAAGGACACACATGACCGAGCAGCCGGGGACGTCGCCTGCCCAGCCCGAAGGCGCGACCCCAGGTGCGCCCGCGCCGCCCGAGCAGCCGAAGTCGCGGGGCGTGGGCAGGCAGTTCCTGTACTCGCTCCTCGCTATCGCGGTGGTCGTGGTGGTCGGCCTCGTGGTACGGCTCGTCCTCGCCGAGACCACCGGGGACCTGAGCACCGCGGACGTCGGCGACTGCATCGACAACAAGGAGGACGTCAACGACGTCCGCGTCGTTGACTGCGACTCCGAGGAGGCCTTCTGGAAGGTCGTTGCCATCAAGAAGGACGTCACCAAGGACGACTTCGACACCGTCGCGTTCGAGGAGCTGTGCCCGACCGCGACGGATGGGGGCGCCAGCGCCATCTGGTCCGGCGAGCAGCGGCTCACCGGCTACGGGAACGGTGACGTCTACTGCGTCGTACCCCTCGCAAGCTCCTCCTGACGTTCGTTGAGCTGGCCGGCGGCGGTGGCACCGCCGGCTGCCGACCACGAGGTGCCGGTTCGAGCCGACCGGCTGTCCCCCACGCCAGATCCGCCCGCGAGTCGGACGTGCCCGCACCGGTGCCGCCGCGGGGCCGCTCCGTCCACTCCGGACGGCCGCCCGCGACGGCCGGCCGGTGCCGACCGGTCGCTAGGGTGGTGACGTGACCCGGGTAGCGGCGATCGACTGCGGGACCAACTCGGTGCGGTTGCTCGTGGCGGACCTGCCCGAGACGGGCGGCGACCTGGTCGAGCTGACCCGCCGGATGGAGATCGTGCGCCTGGGCGAGGGCGTCGACCGTACCGGTCGGCTGTCGGCCGAGGCGATCGCGCGTACCCGGTCCGTGCTCCTCGCGTACGCCGAGGAGATCCGGCGGCTGGGTGCCCGCCGCGTGCGCATGGTCGCCACCTCGGCGACCCGGGACGCGGCCAACGCGGCCGAGTTCACGGACATGGTGCGCCAGACCGTCGGCGTCACCCCGGAGGTGATCTCCGGTGGGGAGGAGGCGCGGCTGTCGTTCACCGGCGCGGTGCGGGGGCTGCCGTCCTCGCTGCGGCCACCGTACCTGGTGGTCGACATCGGTGGCGGCTCCACCGAGTTCGTGACCGGCGTCGACTCAGTGCTGCGGGCGTGCTCGGAGGACATCGGGTGCGTCCGGATCACCGAGCGCCACCTGCAAAGCGACCCTCCGACCGCCGCCGAGGTGGCGGCCGCCGAGAAGGACGTGACCGCCGCGGTCGACCGCGCCCTCGCCGCGGTGGACGCCCCCCGCCCGGCCACGCTGGTGGGGCTGGCCGGCTCGGTCACCACGGTGACGGCGATCGCCCTGGACCTGCCGACCTATCTGCCCGACCGGATCCACCACGCCCGGATCGGGTACGACCGGGTGGCGGAGGTCACCTCCCGGCTGCTGGCGATGACCCACGCACAGCGGCGGGCCCTGCCGGTGATGCACCCGGGCCGGGCGGACGTCATCGCCGCCGGCGCGCTGATCATGCGGGTGGTCATGGAGCGGGCCGGCGCCGACAGCGTCGTCGCCAGCGAGCACGACATCCTGGACGGCATCGCCTGGTCGCTGGCCTGACCCGTCGTGCCCTGCGGCGCCGGCCCGGTGGTGGGGTGGCAGCCGGTGGAGCAGGCGCCGTAAGGTGTCGGCAGCCGGCCGGTCACCGGCCACCGGTCGGGGACGCACGGGTACCCGACCGGCGGGCGCACCCGC
>VSBZ01000135.1:0-9874 GCA_047459215.1 Micromonosporaceae bacterium
GGGCGACGCGGGTGACCTCGTCGGCGAAGCTGGACAGCTGGTCGACCATGGTGTTGACGGTGGTCTTCAGCTCCAGGATCTCGCCCTGCGCGTCGACGGTGATCTTCTGGGACAGGTCGCCCCTGGCTACCGCGGTGGTCACCTGGGCGATGTTGCGGACCTGGTTGGTGAGGTTGGCGGCCATCGAGTTGACGTTGTCGGTCAGGTCGCGCCAGACGCCGGAGACGCCCTTGACCTGGGCCTGGCCGCCGAGCTTGCCTTCGGTGCCGACTTCGCGGGCGACGCGGGTGACCTCGTCGGCGAAGCTGGACAGCTGGTCGACCATGGTGTTGACGGTGGTCTTCAGCTCCAGGATCTCGCCCTGCGCGTCGACGGTGATCTTCTGGGACAGGTCGCCCCTGGCCACCGCGGTGGCGACCTGCGCGATGTTGCGCACCTGAGCGGTCAGGTTGCCCGCGAGCTGGTTGACGCTCTCGGTCAGGTCCCGCCAGGTACCCGACACCCCGGCCACCCGGGCCTGGCCGCCGAGCTTGCCTTCGGTGCCGACTTCGCGGGCGACGCGGGTGACCTCGTCGGCGAAGCTGGACAGCTGGTCGACCATGGTGTTCACGGTGTCCTTCAGCTCCAGGATCTCCCCCTGGGCGGCCACCGTGATCTTCTGCGAGAGGTCCCCCTTCGCCACCGCCGTGGCGACGTGGGCGATGTTGCGGACCTGGTTGGTGAGGTTGGTCGCCATCGAGTTGACGCTCTCGGTCAGGTCCTTCCAGGTACCCGCCACGCCCGGCACGTGTGCCTGGCCGCCGAGCTTGCCTTCGGTGCCGACCTCGCGGGCGACCCGGGTCACCTCGTCGGCGAAGATCCGCAGGGTGTCGGTGAGCGAGTTGATGGTGTGTGCCAGCTCGGCGACCTCGCCCTTGGCCGACACGGTGATCTTCTGGGACAGGTCGCCGTGGGCGACCGCGGTGGCCACCTGGGAGATGGAGCGCACCTGCTGGGTCAGGTTGGACGCCATCGTGTTCACCGAGTCGGTGAGGTCACGCCAGGTGCCGGACACGCCGTGGACGTTGGCCTGGCCGCCGAGCTTGCCCTCGGTGCCGACCTCGCGGGCGACCCGGGTCACCTCCTCGGCGAACCGGGACAGCCGGTCGACCATCGTGTTGACGGTCCGGCTGATGCGCTGGAACTCCCCGCGCAGGGGCCGACCGTTGATCTCGTCCGGCATGTGTTCGGTGAGGTCCCCCTCGGCGACCGCGGCGATCACCCGGGCGATCTCGATGGCCGGGCTGCCGAGGTCGTCGATGAGGGCGTTGACCGACTGGACGCCGTCCGCCCACGCCCCCTCGTAGCCCTCGTCGTCGAGGCGTTCGGTCAGCCGTCCCTCGCGGCCGACCAGCCGGCCGATGCGCCGCAGGTCCCGCTGCTGTCGCTGCGCCACCTCGACCAGCTCGTTGAACGCGTCCGCGACCTCGCCGGCCGCGCCGAGCTGCCGGGGGAGCCGGACCGTCAGGTCGCCCGCCTTCACCCGGCGCAGGGCGCCGGCGAGCTCGCGCAGGACCGCCTCGCAGTCGCGGGATCCGCTCGCCAGGGTGCGCGTCGTCGCTTCCGTCGCCATCGTGTCCCTCGCAGGTCGCACCGGTCAGGGCTCCCCCATCATGTCGCCTGGAGCTGGGTAATGGCGAGCCGGTGACGGCCCGCGCGCGCGGCCACAACTTGGTGGAAGTGCCGGCGGTCGGGGAGACTTGGCCGGTGCCCGAGGCATTGGAGAGCGGCCCACGGAGGGGGTCGATGTGGGTCGACGGGTCCGGTGAGCCGACCGCGGTGCGGCGGGTGCGGCTGCCGGCCGACCGGCGGACGCCGGCGGCGGCGCGGGCGGTCGTGCGGGGCGTGATCGAAGAGACCGGAATGCCCGAGCTGCTCGACGCGGCGGTGCTGCTCACCACGGAGCTGACCACCAACGCGGTCATCCACGCCCGGACCGACCTGGAGCTGCGGGTGGTCGCCGACCAGTCCGGTCTGACGGTGGCGGTGATCGACGACGCGCGCGGGATGGTGCCCGGCGACGGCGCCTGGCCGGACGGTCCGGCCGCCGCGCCCGGCGTGCCGGGGGGTCCCGGGTCGACGGCCGGTGTCGTCGGGCCCGCCCCCGGAGCGGCGACCGGGGTCACGGGAGCGGTGGCCGGGTGGGTCGGCGTGCCGGCCGGAGGGAGCGGGACGCCGGTCGGTGCCGCGGATACCCGGGCGCCGGCCGGGGGCTCCGTGGCCGCGGCCGGTGGGCCGGGCGTGGCGGCCGAGGGCGGTCGGCCCACGACGCCGAGCGCGAGCGTGCCCGAACGCGGCCGCGGCCTGCTGCTGGTGGACCACTTCGCCGACCGCTGGGGCACCACCCACTACCGCGGCGGCAAGGGCGTGTGGTTCCGCCTCGACCGGCACCAGGGGGCGGACAGCGCCGGCCGGCCCGCCGAGCTGCCGGCCGGCGCGACCCTGCGCCCGCTGGACGCGGCGATGACCGGGCCGTCCGCGCTGACGGCGCTGCTGAGCATCCAGCCGGACCCGGACGCGGAGAACCCGACCGTGGAGTTCGCCGGGGCGCTGCTGCGCCGGCTGGTGGACCTCACCGGTGCCGCGGGCGGCGCGGTGCGCTGCGACCTGGGCGAGGGCGCGGGACCGGAACTGCTGGCACGGTACGGCCGGGTGCCGCGGCCGGGCACGCCGACGGTCCGCGTCCCGCTGCCGCTGTCCGGGGGTGCGTCCGGCGAGCTGGAGCTGGACGCGCCGGCCAGCGACTACGCGCGCTCGCTGGCCGCCCTGGTGGCGGAGCGGCTGACGCTGGCGCTGGAGAGCGACCGGATGCGCCGCAACGACCGGCGGCGGCAGACCTGGCTGACGTTCCTGGCGGAGGCCAGCGAGCTGCTGGCCCAGTCGCTGGACGTGCAGCTGACCCTGGCGCTGATCCCGCAGCTGGTGGTGCCGCGGCTGGGCGAGTGGTCGGCGGTGTACACCACCGACGCCTGGGGCCGGCTGAACCTGGAGACCGCCGCCCACGCCGACGAGAACCGGCTCGCGCAGCTGTACGCCTCGCTGCGCGACACCGGCTCGGACTCGGTGGTCGCCCGGCTGCCGGGCGCGCTGCGGGCCGCCGGCAAGGTGCCGCTGCCCGCACCGATCGAGGGGTTCGCGGTGCCGTTGATCGCCCGTGGCCAGCTCCTGGGCGCCCTGGCGGTCGGCCGGCACGCCCACCGTCGCCACGACCCGGACGAGATCGCGGTGCTGCAGGACGTGGCCAGGCGGGCGGCGCTGGCGGTGGACAACGCGCGCATCCACGCCGAGCGGCGGGAGGTGGCCCGTACCCTGCAGCGGTCGCTGCTGCCGCCGGCCCTGCCGTCCGTGCCCGGCATCGGGTTCGGCGCCGCGTACGTGCCCAGCGGCGACGCCGCCGACGTGGGCGGCGACTTCTACGACGTCGTGCCGATGCGCGACGGGTGCTGGCTGGTGGTGATCGGCGACGTCTCCGGCAAGGGGGTGCAGGCGGCGACCGTCACCGGCCTGGTGCGGGAGGTGATCCGCGCGCTGGTCCGCGGCGGGCGGCCGCTGCCGGAGATCATCGAGCGGCTCAACGAGACCCTGGTCGACCGCGGCCGGGGCCGGTACTGCACGCTCGCGCTGGCGTCCGTGACCCCGGCGCCGGTCCCCTCCGACCCGGACGGCCCGCCGATGGTCCTGTCGCTGTCGCTGTACCTGGCCGGCCACGAGGCGCCGGTGCTGGTCCGGTCGGACGGCCGCACCGGCCCGGTCGGGATCAGCGGCACCGCGCTGGGCCTGCTCGACACGGTGCGCTGCCCGCCCGAGACGGTGGTGCTCGGCCCCGGGGACGCGCTGATCTTCTACACCGACGGCGTGACCGAACGCCGGCGCGGCCGCGAGCTGTTCGGCGGGCAGCGCCTGCGCGACGCGGCGTCGATGCTGGCCGGACACTCCGCGGAGCTGATCGCGGCCCGGATCCGCACCGCTACGATCGGCTTCTCGGCCGAGCCGCCCCGCGACGACATCGCCCTGCTCGTGGTGCGCAACGAGCTGGCCGCGCCGCCGGTGCGGCTGCGCACCCGGATCCCCTCGATCAAGGAGAAGATCGGATGACCGAACCGCCGCGCGCCAAGCGGGTGCCCCGGGAGCGGACCTACCACGGCGACACCGTGATCGACGAGTACGCCTGGCTCGCCGACCGCGACGACCCGGACACGCTGGCGTACCTGGAGGCCGAGAACGCGTACACCGCGGCGGCGACCGCCCACCTGGCGGACCTGCGGGAGACCATCTTCAACGAGATCCGCGAGCGTACCCAGGAGACCGACCTGTCGGTGCCGGTCCGCCGCGGCGACCACTGGTACTACGTGCGCACGGTGAAGGGCCAGCAGTACGGGATCTGGTGCCGCCGGGCGGTCCGTCCCGGTGAGACCGACCCGCCCGACACCGGCGACGGCTCGCCGCTGCCCGGCGAGGAGATCCTGCTCGACGGCAACGAGCTGGCCGCCGGCCACGAGTTCTTCGCGGTCGGCACGTTCGAGGTGAGCCCGGACGGGCGGTGGCTGGCGTACGCGGTGGACTACGCCGGCAACGAGCGCTTCACGCTGCGGATCAAGGACCTCAGCACCGGCGAGGTGCTGCCGGACGAGATCCCCGACACCCACTACGGCGTGGCCTGGTCGCTGGACGCGTCGACGCTGTTCTATCTGACCGTCGACGAGGCCTGGCGGCCGCACCGGGTGTGGCGGCACCGCGTCGGCGCCCCGGTCGCCTCCGACGAGGTCGTCTACGAGGAGACCGACGAGCGGTTCTGGGTCGGGGTGTCGCTGACCCGTTCCCGCCGCTACATCCTCATCGACTCGCACAGCTCGGTCACCTCGGAGGTGCGGGTCCTGCCCGCCGACGACCCGGTCGCCACGCCCCGCGTCGTCGCCCCGCGGCGGCAGGGGGTCGAGTACCACGTCGAGGACGACGCCACCAACGACCGGTTCCTGATCCTGCACAACGACGGCGCGGCGGACTTCGCGCTGGCCACCACGCCCGCCTCCGACCCGGGCCGGTGGCAGCCGCTGATCGACCACACCCCCGGCACCCGCCTGGAGGGCGTCGACGCGTTCGCCGACCACATCGTGGTGTCGCTGCGGCGCGACGGGCTGACCGCGCTGCGGGTGCTCCCGCTGGCCGGCGGCGAGCCGTACGAGATCGGCTTCCCGGAGCCGCTCTACCGCGTGGGGCTGGATACCAACCCGGAGTACGCGACCGGGTCGGTCCGCCTGCGGTACACCTCGATGGTCACCCCGGTGTCCATCTACGACTACGACCTGCAGCGGCGGGAGCTGATCCTGCGCAAGCGGACGCCGGTGCTGGGCGGGTACGACCCAGAGGCGTACGAGCAGCAGCGCGAGTGGGCGCTGGCCGACGACGGGGCGCGGGTGCCGATCTCGCTGGTGTACCGCAAGGGCACGCCGCGCGACGGCTCGGCACCGTGCGTGCTGTACGGGTACGGGTCGTACGAGGCCAGCATGGACCCGTGGTTCGCGATCCCACGGCTGTCGCTTCTGGACCGGGGCGTCATCTTCGCCGTGGCGCACGTGCGCGGCGGCGGCGAGCTCGGCCGGCGCTGGTACGAGGACGGCAAGCTGCTGGCCAAGCGCAACACGTTCACCGACTTCATCGCGTGCGCCCGGCACCTGGCCAAGACCGGGTGGACCTCGCCGGACCGCACCGTCGCCCGGGGCGGCTCCGCGGGCGGCCTGCTCATGGGTGCGGTGGCGAACATGGCGCCGGAGGAGTTCGCGGGCATCGTCGCGGAGGTGCCGTTCGTCGACCCGCTCAACTCGATGCTGGACCCCTCCCTGCCGCTGACCGTGACCGAGTGGGAGGAGTGGGGCAACCCGCTGGAGTCGGCCGAGGTGTACGCGTACATGAAGTCGTACGCGCCGTACGAGAACGTCGCGGACCGCCCGTACCCGCCCATCCTCGCGGTGACCAGCCTGAACGACACCCGGGTGCTCTACCACGAGCCGGCGAAGTGGATCGCGAAGCTGCGGGCGCTCGCCCCGGGCGGCTTCTACCTGCTGAAGACGGAGATGGGCGCCGGGCACGGCGGCCGCAGCGGGCGCTACGACGCCTGGCGGGAGGAGGCGTTCGTGCTCGCCTGGATCCTGGACCGGCTGGGGCTGGCCGGACGGTGACCCGCCCGCGCTGGCCGCGTCGGTGGCGCCGGCCGGTCCGGCGGCTGCCGGTCGGAGCCGGACGGCGTGATCCGCCGGGTGGCCGCGCCCCGTCGCGACGGACCCGGCCGCTGCGGGTTTGGTGTGCGCCCGGATCGGTGGCAGGGTCGGACCATGACGGTGGAACGGGTGGCGGTCCTGTCGGACATCCACGGCGTCCTGCCGGCCCTGGAGGCGGTCCTGGCCGAGCCCGACGTGCGCGCCGCCGACCTGATCGTGGTCAACGGCGACATCGCCGCCGGGCCGCAGCCGGTGGAGACCCTCGACCTGTTGGCCTCGCTCGGAGACCGGGTGGTGTGGGTGCGCGGCAACGCCGACCGGGAGCTGGTGGCGGTCGCGCGCGGGCGGCAGTCGCCGTACGCGATCTCGAACTGGGCCGGCCGGCAGCTGCGGGCCGACCAGGTCAACCGGCTGGACCGGCTGCCACACCCGGTGCGCCTGGAGGTGGCCGGGTTCGGTCCGGTGCTGTTCTGCCACGGCACCCCGCGGGCGGACGACGAGATGGTGCTGGTGGACAGCTCCCCGGAGCGGTGGGCCGAGGTCTTCGCCGGGCTGGCGCCCGCGGTCCGGACGGTGGTGTGCGGCCACACCCACATGCCGTTCCAGCGGTACGTCGACCGTCGGCTGGTGGTCAACCCGGGCAGCGTCGGCATGCCGTACGGCCGTCCGGGGCCGCACTGGGCGCTGCTGGCGTCCGGCGTCGTGCAGCTGCGGCGGACGGCCATCGACCCGGACGACCTCGCCGACCGGGTGGTGGCCGAGAGCGCGTTCCCCGAGGCCACCGCGTTCGCCGACAACTACCTGCGCCGGGCGGCGTCGGACACCGACGCGCTTAGGGCGTTCGGTCCCCTGGACGGTCGGCCAGACCGGGGTACCGGATGACGTAGCCCCGCTCGTCGAGCTCCAGCTCGGCGGTGAAGGTGCGGGAGCGGAAGCGCACCCGCGTCCCGCCGAGCGCCGTGTAGACCTGCTCCGCCGGCTGCACCTCCAGGGACGGGACCCGCACCCACGCCACCGTGATCCGGTGCTCGGTGCCGGCGGGCGCGTCGAGCAGGCCCAGCCGGCGGACCGGCAGGCTGTTGAACAGCGGTGCCGCACCCAGGTCGACGTCGACCGCGTCGGCGAGCCGCTCGGGCTCCTCCAGGCCCGGCATGCCCACCGGTGGCCGGCCGGCGGCCCGCAGGGTCCGGGACAGGTTGCCCCGCTCGGCCGTGGTCACGCGCCACCGCCCGGCGGCGTGCTCCAGCCGCACCGTCCGTTCCCAGCCCGCGCCCTCGGCGGTCACCTCCAGGCGCACGGTCGCCCAGCGCTCGTCGGTGACCAGCTCGTAGCGGCACGTGTACGGCAGCGGGGTGGCGGCGACCGCGGTGCCGCGGGCGCGCAGCCCGTCCCGGTCGTCGAGGAGGACGTGGTCGCAGCCGTCCGTGTCGGTCCGGCGCCAGAAGATCGACGTGGGCAGCGCGGGCACCGGCTCAGCCTACCGTCGGGACGCCGCCGGGCGGCGGTGGTGGGAACGGTGGCACCGGCGGCGGCCCGGGCGGCGGCGGCCGTCCGGGCGGCTGCGGCGGCGGGGGCGGCCGCTCCGGCGGCGGCTGGGGCGGCGGCGGAGGCGCCGGTGGGCCGGGTGGCGGGGCGGGCGGCGGGACCGGCGGCCCGGGAGGCTCGGGCTCCGGCGACGGGCGCTCCGGCCGGTCGGGGCGTTCCGGCCGGGGTGTGGGCGGGGTGGGCTGTGGCTGGGGTGGCACCGGCTCGGGTGGCGCCGGCTCGGGCGGCGGCTGCGGCCGGCCCGGTTCCGGCTCACCCGGCGTCGGCAAGCCTGGTCCCCGTTGCCCCGGTGCCGGCTGTCCCGGCCCCGGTTCGGCCCGGTCTGCGGCGCGCATGCCTCAACCGTGCCACACGGCGGCTCAGGCGAGGGCGGTCTCCGCCACGGCCAGGAACGTGTCGTTCTCGTCCGGGGTACCGATGGTCACCCGTACCCCCTCTCCGGGGAACGGGCGGACGATGACCCGGCCCTCGGCG
Source organism: Micromonosporaceae bacterium (assembly GCA_047459215.1). Classification (GTDB taxonomy): domain Bacteria; phylum Actinomycetota; class Actinomycetes; order Mycobacteriales; family Micromonosporaceae; genus Natronosporangium. The sequence goes on from VSBZ01000135.1 coordinate 8,274, forward strand.
CACTTGGCGGCGAACGGCGCGGAGCGCTCGCCCAGCGGCAGCCAGACGAAGTTGGCCTGGGACGACGGCACGTCCGGGACCCACTTGCGGACCGCCTCGGTGACCCGGGCCCGCTCGGCGACGACCAGCTCGCAGCGTCGGCGCATCTCCTCGGTCGCGTCCAGGGCGGCCAGCGCGGCCGCCTGGGCCACCGCGCTGGTGGAGAACGGCGTCACGACCTTGCGCACCGCGGCCGCCACCTCCGGCGAGGCGATCATGAATCCCATGCGCAGGCCGGCCAGGCCCCAGGCCTTGGAGAGGGTGCGGAGGATGACGACGTTGGGCCGGTCGCCGTAGGCGGTCAGCGCGTCCGGCACGTCCGGGTCGGTCACGAACTCCCGGTACGCCTCGTCGATGACGACCAGCACGTCCTCCCCGACCGCGGCGAGGAACTCGTCCAGCTCCCGGCGGCGTACCGCGGTGCCGGTCGGGTTGTTGGGGTTGCAGATGAGGATCATGCGGGTGCGCTCGGTCACCGCGGCGGCCATCGCCGGCAGGTCGTGGCCGTGGTCGGCCCGGTTGGGCACCTGCACGCTGGTGGCGCCGGTGATGGCCGTGATGATCGGGTACGCCTCGAACGACCGCCAGGAGTAGAGGATCTCGTCGCCCGGCAGGCAGGTGGCCCTCGCCAGGTGCTCGGCCAGCGCCACGGAGCCGCAGCCGGTGGCGATCCGGTCCGGGTCCACTCCGTACCGGGCGGCCAGCTTCTCCCGCAGCTCGACCACGGCCATGTCGGGGTAGCGGTGGGCGTTGGCGGCGGCCCGGGTGATCGCCTCCACCACGCCGGGCAGCGGTCCGTACGGCACCTCGTTGCTGGCGAGCTTGATCGCACCCGGGACGGTCCGTCCGGGCACGTAGCTGGGCAGCCGCTCCAGGTCGGGACGGGTCAGCGGGCTCATCGGTTCGCCTCCTCGTGGGTGGTGGGCGGGGGTGGGGCGGTCGCCGGCACGGCTACCACGACCGTCTGTGCGGACTTGTCGTGCAGCGCCTGGTGCAGCGGACGGTCGAACGGCACGAACAGCACGTCGATGAGCTGGAGGACCAGCCCGACGCCGAAGCAGTACCACAACAGGGTCGGAAAGCCCATGGTGTTCCAGCGCCGGAACGACCGGCCGAAGCTGAGCGGCTCGGTGCTCTCCATCCGCATCACCTTGATACGCAGCAACCGCTTGCCCGGGGTCTGGCCGGTGTTCGCCACCGCCGGGACCTCGTAAGCGAACCACAACGCGGTCGCGATGGCGAGGATCGTCAGGAGCAGGTCCGGGAACCGCTCCCCGATCATCGGGATGCCCTCGGTGGAGGTGTCGCCGGCCGCGGCCCGCCGCCAGATCTCGGTGACCGTGGGCTCGATCTCCAGCCACGCGCGGTACACGAACCACCCGTTGACGAGCACGTTGAGCCCGAGCAGCAGGGCGCCGTCGACCAGGCGGGCCAGCAGCCGCGCGCCGGGCGTGGCCAGTGTCAGACCGTGGGGACGCGGGTCCACCGCCCCGGCGTACGGATGGCCGGCGTACGGGTGGGGCGGGTGCGCCGGGGCCCGGCCGGGCGGGGGGGTCGTCGGC
>VSBZ01000136.1:0-9812 GCA_047459215.1 Micromonosporaceae bacterium
GTCCAGCCGTCCGGTCGTGAGGGCCTGTTCGGAGGAGGTCACGCGGAGTCGCGTTGGCCGCCGCGGAGTTCGTCGAGGAACGCGGCGGCGAGTCCGGGGCCTCGGACGATCACGAGCATGTCGGCGACAGTGCGGAGGGCGGCCATCGCGGTGTCGCCCGCCGGGGTGCCGGTGCCGTCCGGGCGGACCACCAGGGCTGCGGACAGTGCGCCGGCTTCCTGTGCCGCATCTGCGGCGGAGTTGCACACCGTGACGTCCACCTCGGTCAGGTCGGTGGCGAGGTGGACGACGATGTCCGCCCCGGTGACGGCCTCGCCGATGGCGCCGACCGTCGCCTGCCGCGTCCAGCCGTGGGTGGCCACGGGCCGCAACCGGAGATCCGGAGAGTCGTCTGGGACGCGGTGCACCGTCATGACGCCGTCGAGTCCGAGGTCCCGCATCTCCTTCTCGGCCGCGCGGGCCGAGGGACCGTGCGGGACGACCAGAACGCGAGCCTCGTAATAGCGCCTGGCGGCGTTCATCCGATCCTCCGTTTCTCTGCAGCGCACCGCTCGCGCTAGCCGGCCAGCCACGGCCGGACGACGACATGCGGGGTGTCCGGCCCCTCCCCCGCCGCCAGGCGGCTCAGCATCGGGCCGACCTCCGGCAGCGGCACCACGACACCGCCGGGCCGGATGGCGTTGGAGAACACGTGCAGCTGGCGCGCGCCGACCCGGGCGGCAGCGTCGAGGTTGGCGGAGATCTCGTCGAGGACCGCGGTGTCGTCCGGATCGCACAGCCCGTGGTCCCGGTTGCCGAAGAACCCGTTGATGCCGATGCCATGGTCCCGGCACGCGGCGGCCAGCGCGTCCAGGTCACTGGTGCGCCGGTCCCACAGGTCCACCAGGTCGAAGCCGGCCGCGGCGGCCGCCTCGGCGCGGGCCGGGAACGGCCGGTCGTCCCACATGAGCTGGATGGAGACCGAGCGCCGCATCAGCGCTTCTCCGCGTCGGGAACGGTGACGCACCGACCGTGTCCGGCCGCGTCCGGGTCCACCTGGCCGTCCTCGTACACCACCCGTCCGCGCGAGATCGTCATCACCGGCCAGCCGCGTAGCTTCCACCCTTCGTACAGGCAGGTGCCCTTGCCGGTGTGGGTGACCGTGCGCTCCTCGTCGAGGTCGACCACCACCAGGTCGGCGTCGGCCCCGACCGCGATGACGCCCTTGCGGGGGAGCAGCCCGAAGCGCTTGGCGGGGTTGTAGGAGTTGAGCTGGACGAGGCGGGACAGCGACAGCCCGCGTTGGTGGACGCCGAAGTGGAGCATGAGGGCGAGCTCCCACGGGAACGACACCACCCCGGGCTTCTCGGACCAGATGTCGCCGCCGGTCTTGACGAACGGCACGTGGTCGGTGCCGAGGGTGTCGATCGAGCCGTCGAAGATGCCCCGCCACAGGCCCTCCTGCTGCTCGGCGTCCCGCAGCGGGGGAGAGATCTTCGCGGTCGGCCCGAGGTCCTCGTCGTACGCGGTGCGCAGCAGGTAGTGCGGGCAGGTCTCCATGGTGACGTCCACGCCCCGCGCCCGGGCCGCGGCGGCAAGCCGCGGCCCGTTGCCGACGCTGGTGTGGACGATGTAGAGAGGGCAGCGGGTCACCTCGGCCAGCCGGATCATCCGTTCGATGGCCTCCTCCTCCACGAACGCCGGCCGGGACTCGGTGTAGGCGGGCAGGTCCCCCCGTCCCGTGGCCGCCATCTCCTTCTTCAGCAGCGTCACCAGCTCGGTGTTCTCGCAGTGGACCGCGACCACGCCGCCGACCGCGGCCGCCTGGCGCATGGCCGCGTAGACCCAGGCGTCGGTGGAGGAGACGATCCCGATCGGGTTACCCGGCTCGTAGCCCATGTGGCACTTGAACACGCGCACACCGGTCTCCGCGACGATCCGGGGGATCTCGGGAATGTGGTCCTCGCGCTGGATGCCGAAGTGGAAACCGAAGTCGATGGTGGCCTGCCGTTCCCCGCGCTCCCGACGGTCCCGGTAGAAGGGCAGGTACGAGCCGTCCTTGTTGCGGATGAACAGCAGGATGGTGGTGACGCCGCCGGCCGCGGCCGCCGCGGTCTCGGTGGCCATGTCCTCGTCGTAGCCGTAGTTGACGCCCAGGTGGCAGTGGGGGTCGATCACCCCGGGGAGGAGCACCCGGCCGTCGAGGTCGACCTCCCGCACGCCCCGCGGCAGCGCCTCCCGGGTGCCGACCGCGACGATCCGGCCGTCGGCCACCGCCACCCCGCCGGTGAACTCGCCGGCGTGAGTCACCACGCGCCCGCCGTACAGGACCAGGTCAGCCTTCATGCCGACGCTCCTCCTCTCGCTGCTGGATGTAACGCTGGATGCCCATCCACTGGCTGGCCCCGACGGTGACCGGGGCCCGCCGGCCGAGCCCCCGCGCCCAGATCGCGCGGTGCCCCAGCGCCTCGGCCGTCGCCAGGTCGACCCCACCGGGCGGCGCGGCGAGATCCATCACCAGCGCACCGGGAGGCAGCCGCCGCAGCACCGCCTCGCCCACCACCGGCGCCGGCACGGTGGAGAACACCATCTGCAGCTGCGGGGCGAGCCGGTCGAGGTCCGTCAGCGGGTGCGGGGTGGCGCCGGCGGTCAGCGCGTCGGCGCGCTGCACGGGGTTGCGGGCGAACAGGTGTGTATGCGCGCCCAGGAGCACCAGCGTGCGCGTGAGCAGCCGGCCGATGGTGCCGTGGCCGACCACGCCGACGGTGCTGTTGTGGATGGTCACGTCGGTGTGGGCGATCGCCAGCTGCAGCGCGCCCTCGACGATCGCCGGCCCGCGCAGCAGCATCAGTTCGCGGTCGTGCTCGTACTCGCACAGGGTGATGCCGAGCTCGCCGGCGACCTGGCGCAGCCGCTCGTCGGCGGCTCCGAGGATGATGGTCGCGCGCGGTGCCATCCCCGACAGCAGCGAGCGGTCCGGGCGGATGGGCGCCGGGGCGGCCGGGGCGAACAGCGTGCCGTCGGTGGCGATCCCCGGGATCGGGAACAGTGCGTAGTCCGCGCCGGCGAGGGCCTGGGCGGCGCTGTCGGACAGGGTCACGCCGGCGATGCCTCCCTCCGGCCAGGGGAAGCCGTACGCCCGCACCTCCGCGCCGGTGGTGGCCGCCAGCCGGGCGATCTCCCGCTCGCGCTCGTCGCCTCCCACCACCGCGATGACGCGGCCCGACAGGTCCATCCGTTCCCTCCCTGGTTCAGCCTCGGACGATCGCCAGCAGATCGGCGCGGGACACTCCGGCCAGGCCGAGGCGCTGCCGGTCCATGACCGGCTCGGTGTCGCCGGTGGCGATGCGTCCCAGGGTCAGCAGCGCGGACGCCACCGGCACCGGCCGGTCGGCGATCTCGGCGAGGGCGACCAGCGGCGCCAGGCCGTACCCGAGGTCCTCGCGGTAGTAGCGATGGGTGGTGGAGTCCGGTGCCCGGATGGCGCGGTTGGCGCGCCCGCCGCGGATGGCGGCCGCGACGTCACCGCCCGCGTCGGCCGGCTCGACCGTGCCGATCGCCGCCATCTCCTCCACCAGCGGCGGCAGGTCGTGCCCGAACGCTCGGGCGACCGCGCGCCGCTCCTCGTCGAGGGCGACCAGCACCCGCGCCACCGCGGGGGTCATCCCCTCGACGTAGAAGGTGAAGTCGCCACCGGTCGCCTCCACCCACGCCAGCCCCAGCACCGCGCCCGGCGGGTGCAGCACGATGTTCACATTGGACAGGCTGGACGCGAGCACGTCACCGACCGGCGTGACGCCGGGGAACAGCCGCTGCGCCCAGTCGAGCGCTTCCTGGCCACCGGGTAGGCACGCCGCCCGGACGGTGCCGGCACGGCCGGTGACGCCCAGCGTGTGGTCGGTGTCGACGCGGGCCACGTACGTCAGCGTGGACAGCTCGCACAGCGGGGGCAGGCTGGCGCCGTGCTCGCGCCACACCCGCCGGGCGTGCAGCGCCGCACCGGTGTGACCCGGGTTGAGCACCAGCGGCAGCCGGGCCAGCGGGCCGGCGGGGTCCCGGGCGGCCAGTGCGGCCAGATCGGCGAACAGGGCCGCCTGCGCCATGCCGGGCAGGCACGCCACCGCCACCTCGGCCCGTTCCAGCGCCGCCGCCAGGTCCGTGGTGACCAGCGCCGGGCGTACCGTTCCTTCGCCGAGGACGCCGCGGTAGCGGATGCCGTCACGGTACGGCTCGACGGTGGCCGGGCGGCGGTTCCACAGCACCACGTCGTGGCCGGCCTGCGACAGCTCCACCGTCGCGGCCAGCCCGCCGTTGCCGGCGCCCAGCACCGCCACCGTGCTCATACCCGGTACTTCTCCAACTTGCCGCGGTCGACATCGATGCCCAGCCCGGGGCCGGTCGGGACCAGCACCCGGCCGTCGACGAACCGGAACGGCTCGGTGACCAGGTCGTCCAGGTAGTAGACGCCGGCGACGGTCGGGCCGTCGGAGCCGGCGGGCCGGGACACCGGGCAGACGCTGGGCAGCACGGCGTTGGGCAGTGCCGCGCCGAGGTGGAGGTTGGCGGCGTTGCCGATGCCGGTCTCGATCGACCCGCCGATGTCGCAGTACATGCCCAGCCGGTCGGCCACCTCGGCCTGCTGCCGTGCCCGGTAGAGCCCGCCGGGCTTGGTGACGTAGCAGGAGAAGCAGGCGGCGGCGTCCAGCCGGTCCAGCTCCAGGATGTCCTCGACCGTCCACGCGGACTCGTCGGCCATCACCGGGCTGGAGATCCGGGCCGCGACCCGCCGCAGCCCCTCGGCGCCGGCGACCGGCTGCTCGCACAGCAGCAGGCCGTGCTCCTCCTGCCGCCGCGTGACCGTCACCGCCTCGTGCACGCTGCGGTAGCCCTCGTTGCCGTCGACCCGGATCCGGATCTGGTCGCCCAGCCGGCGGCGTAGCTGTGCGACCAGCTCCACGTCCCGCTCCGGGTCGAGCCCGGTCTTGCACTTGAAGGTCCGTGCGCCCTCCGCGGCCGCCTGCTCGGCCTCGGCGTAGCAGCGCTCGAGCTCCATGATCCCGAGCGAGTGCGTGACCTCGATGCCGTCGCGGTGGGCGCCACCCAGCAACGTGGACACCGGTACGCCCAGCGCCTTGCCGGCCGCGTCGTAGCAGGCGATGTCGACCGCCGCCTTGGCGTACGGGTGGCCCTTGATGACCTTGTCCATCCGGGCGTGCACCACCGAGATCTCCCGGGGGTCGGCGCCGGTGACCGCCGGGAGCAGGTAGTCGCGCACCACGTGCGCCACGGTCTCGGGGGTCTCGCCGTAGTAGCGCATGTGCGCCCCGCCCCAGGTGGCGCCGGCCGGCGCCTCGCCCCACCCGACGATGCCCTCGTCGGTGATCAGCTCGACGATGGCGTGCCGGCCGATCGGCGCGGTCATCTTGCTCGCCCAGTTGTGCTCCCGGCGCGGCGGCAGCTGGACGATGTAGACCTTGATGTCGGCGATCTTCATCTCACTCAGCCCTCCGCGGTGGCCGGCTTGGCCACGTCGAACAGTTCGATCTCGTTGCCGTCCGGGTCGGCGATGTACACCGTGTAGCCGTAGGGCCCGGGTCCCGGGCCGCGTACGATCCGGTGGCCGGCGCGCCGTGCCCGCTCGGTGATCCCGTCCACGTCCCGCGCGCGGAAGCACAGGTGCTGCAGCACTCCGCTGGCGCCGCTACCGCCTTCGGTGAGCCCGAGCCCCTGGTGGGTGACCACCAGCTGCCGGCCGTCGCGGAACTGTTCCCGCTTGCGGACCTGGAAGCCGAGCACGTCGACGTAGAAGGCGACCGACGCCGCCAGGTCGCGGGTCTCCAGCAGCAGGTGGTGCAGGGACAGGGCCCGCGGCCGCCGGGCGGCCTCCAGCCACGCCAGGACCTCGTCGGTGGTGTGGACGACCCCCAGGTACTGCGCCCAGACCGCCTGGGCCACGTCGATCCACTCCGGTCGGACGGCGGCGATCGCGTCGCGGACCGCCACCACGTCGTAGTCGCGCAGGTACGCCTCGCGCAGGGTGGTCTCCACGCACGCGTTGGCGGTGACGCCGGTGACGAACAGCACGTCGGTGCCGAGCATCCTCAGCAACGCGTCGAGCCGGGTCTGGTAGAAGGCGCCGAAGCGGTGCTTGACGATGATGTACGTCGGGTCGTCGGCGAGGTCCTTCAGCTCGTCGACGAACTCGGCGTCCCACGAGCCGGACAGGGCGGACACCCGTGCCCGCTTGCTCGTGTGGGAGGGCAGCAGTTTGCGTGCCCGGGCGGCGTCCGGCTCCAGGTGCACCTGCTTGGTCCAGATGACCGGCCGGCCGGCGGCCCGGAAGGCCTCCACCAGCCGGCGCATCTGCACCACCGCCGCCTGCGCCGGTGAGACGTCCACACCGGAGACGCCCAGCGTCCCCTCGGGGTGGCAGAAGGCGTTCTGGGGGTCGATGACCAGCAGCGCGGCCCGTTCGGGCACCAGCGTGTCGAGGCTCATGCGTCCGTCCTGTCCACTCCGAGCACGCCGGCGCGTGCCCAGTTCTCCTTCGGGTACTCCTGAATGACCACGTGCAGCCCGTCCGGCCGGGCGCCGGCGTGGGTCACCATGGCGTCGGTGATGGCCTTGGTCAGTGCCCGCTTCTGCTCGACGGTGCGCCCTTCCCACATGTGCACGACCACGAACGGCATCCCTACCTCCCTGCAGTCGGATCCGGTACCGGCGACGGCCGGGTCGTCTCCGCGGCCCGGCCCGCCCGTGCCCGTCCGGCCGCGGCGCCGTGCCGGATCACGCGGGTGCGGGAGACGACCCGGCCGCGGTGGACGACGGTGCGCTCCTCCGAGGCGTCGGCGACCGCGTCGGGCAGCGTGTCGGCGCGCACGGCCAGCAGCTCGGCCGGCGCGCCGGGGCGCAGGTCCACCTCGGGGCGTCCGAGCGCCCGGCGGGCGTCGGTGGACACGCTGCGGTACGCCTCGGTCGGTGACAGGTGGGCGGCGGCTACCAGCAGCGCGGCGGTCTCGAACGGGTCGATGCGGCCCAGGGGGTTGAACATGTCCCGCCAGTTGTCACCGCCGCCGGCGACGGTGACCCCGGCCTCGCACAGCGCTCGCACGGGTGGCGTCGCGCGCGGCAGCCGGGTGCGCCGGTCGCGTCCCTGCAGCAGCAGGTTCGTCTGGGGGAGGGTCACCACGGCGATGCCGGCGTCGGCGAGCATGCGGGCGAGCTCGGCTACGACCGTCTCGTCTTGCTGGCCGAGGCTCACGCAGTGGGAGGCGACCGCCCGGCCGGCCAGCCCGCGCGCGGCGACCTCCCGGGCGTACGTGCGCAGCGTCAGCACGTCCGGGTCGAGCGTCTCGTCCAGGTGCAGGTCGATCGGCGTGCCCGCATCGGCGGCCGCGGCCACCAGCCAGCGCACGGCCTCGTCCGGCCGAGGGTCGAGCGCCGGCGCGCCTCCGACCACCGGCAGGCCGAGCTCCAGGGCGCGCAGGAGCAGCTCGCGGTTGTCCCGGCCGTCCTCGCCCGTGAGCGGGAAGCCGACCAGGCCGACCACCTCCAGCTCGACCTCGTCGGCGACCTCGCGGGCCACCTCGAGCAGTGCCTCGACCGCCTCGGTGCCGATGCCCACCTCGAGGTTGGCGTGGGTGCGCACCAGCGTGAAGCCGCGGGCGACGGCGGTGGACAGCGCGGCCGTCGCACGGTCGCGGATGTCCCGCCGGTCGATGGTCGGGTACACCGCCCGGTTGGCGGCGATCGCGCCGGCCAGGTCACCGGTGGGATTGGCGGCGCGTCCGGCCAGCAGCGCCTTGTCGAGGTGGGCGTGCGTCTCCACGGCCGAGGGCAGCAGCAGGTGTCCGGCCAGGTCCACCACCTCCGCGGTGGGTGGTGGGTCGGCGGCGCCGTGGTCGGCGATCCGCCGGATCACGCCGTCGCCGATGAGGACGTCGGCCGGCGCGCCACCGGTGGGGAGGGTGACGCCTGACAGGAGCAGGTCGGTCACGCCGGCCCCATCGTCGCCCCGCCGTTGACCATCAGGTTCTGGCCGGTCACCATCCGCGCCTGCGGGCCGACGAGGTACGCCACGGCCTGCGCGATGTCGCTCGGCAGGATCGGCGTGGTCAGGCACTGGCCCCGGGCGACCTGCTCGCGGTACTCGGCCGGGACGGTCTTCTCGGTCACCTCGGTGGTGACCAGTCCGGGGCTGACGGAGTTGACCGCGATCCCGTACGGGCCCAGCTCCCTGGCCATTGCCCGGGTCATGCCCACCACCGCTCCCTTGGACGCGACGTAGTGCATGAAGTTGGGCATGCCGAAGCTGAACACGTTGGAGGCGATGTTGACGATGCGTCCGCGGCGGGCCTGTCGCATCGGCGCCGAGACCGCCCTGGACACCAGGTAGACCGACCGCACGTTGACCCGGAACATCAGGTCCCACTCGTCCGGCGGGATCTCCCAGAACGGGCGGCGCGGCAGGGTGGAGAAGATGCCGGCGTTGTTGACCAGGATGTCGATGCGCCCATGGCGGTCGAGCACCTCCGCGACGGCGGCGTCGACCCGCTGCTCGTCGGTGACGTCGCAGACGATGCCGGTGGCGCTCCCGCCGGCGGCCTTGATCGAGGCGACCGTGTCGGCCGAGTCGGACAGGTCGAAGGACACCACGTGTGCGCCGAGCCCGGCGAGCGTCCGGCAGATCTCGGCTCCGATCGCGCGCGCGCCGCCGGTGACGACGGCGACCTGACCCTGGAGGCTCACCACAGCGTCCCCGAGGCTCACCACAGCGTCGGGTTGTTGTCGAAGTTGAGGCTCTTGACCTCGGTGAACTCTTCGAGGCCGACCTGTCCCTGCTGGCGTCCCACACCGGAGCGCTTCACGCCACCCACCTCCAGTTCCGAGTAGAAGCGGTTGTAGGTGTTGATCCAGACGGTGCCGGCCTGCAGCTCGCGGGAGACCCGCCAGGCCCGCTGCAGGTTGCTGGTCCACAGGCCGGCCGACAGCCCGTAGTCGGTGCAGTTGGCCAGGGCGATCGCCTCGTCCTCGTCGTCGAAGACCTGCACCGCCAGCACCGGGCCGAAGATCTCCTCCTGGATGAGGCGGGACTGCGGCGGCAGGCCGGTGACGACGGTCGGCGGGACGTAGCACCCGGCCGCGTACCGCTCGTCGGTCAGCGGGGTACCGCCGGCGATGATCTCGCCCTCGGTGCGGCCCAGGTCGATGTAGTCCAAAATGGCCCGCTGCTGGGAGCGCGACACGACCGGCGCGATGTCGGTGGCCGGGTCCAGCCCGTCACCGACCCGCAGGGCGCGGACCCGTTCGGCCAGCCGCTCGAGGAACTCGTCGGCGATCGACCGCTCGACCAGCAGCCGGCTGCCGGCGGTGCAGATCTGCCCGCTACTGGTGAAGGCCGCGGCGACGGCGCCGGCCAGCGCCTTGTCCATGGGGGCGTCGGCGAACACCAGGTTCGGCGACTTGCCGCCGAGCTCCAGCGCCACCTTCTTCAGGCCGTCGGCGGCGAGCTTCATGACGTTGACACCGGTGGTGGTCTCCCCGGTGAAGGCGATCATGTCGACGCCCGGATGGGTGACCAGCGCCGTGCCGACGACGTCGCCCGACCCGACCACGCAGCTGAGGACACCCTCGGGCAGCTCGGGGTCGGCGGCCAGCGGGGCCAGCGCGGCGATGGTGACCGCGGGGGTGAGGCTGGCGGGCTTGACGACGACCGCGTTGCCGGCCGCCAGCGCGGGCGCGAGCGAGCGGGTGAGCAGGGTCAGCGGCCAGTTCCAGGGAGTGATGACCGCGACCACGCCGACCGGCTCGCGCAGCGTGACGCCGTGCACGCC
>VSBZ01000009.1:0-47980 GCA_047459215.1 Micromonosporaceae bacterium
GTCCATGATCGCGCAGGGCGGCGGCCGGGTGGACGGGGTGCGCGCGAGGCGGCCGGGTCGTCAGGCGCGGTGAGCCCGTCGTCAGGCGCCGGTGAGCTCCGCGGCGAGCAGCTCCGCGATCTGCGCGGCGTTGAGCGCCGCCCCCTTGCGCAGGTTGTCGCCGGTGACGAAGAACTCCAGCGCCCGCGGGTCGTCGATCGCCCGCCGCACCCGGCCCACCCAGACCGGGTCGGTGCCGACCGCATCGATCGGCATGGGGAACTCGCCGGCGGCCGGGTCGTCGACCAGGACCACCCCGTGCGCGTGCCGCAGCAGCTCCTGCGCGGCCGCCGCGTCGACCTCGGTCCCGAACACCGCGTGCACGGCGGCCGAGTGGCCGGTCACCACCGGCACCCGGACGCAGGTGGCGGAGACCTTCAGGTCGGGCAGGCCGAGAATCTTGCGGGTCTCGTTGCGGACCTTCAGCTCCTCGGATGACCAGCCGGCGTCGCGCAGCGACCCCGCCCACGGCACCACGTTGAGCGCCATCGGCGCGGGGAACGGCCCGAGGTCGTCACCGACCACCTGGCGGACGTTGCCGGCCCGGGAGCCGAGCGCCCGGTCCCCGGCGACCTTGACGAGCTGGTCGTGCAGGACGTCGACGCCGGCCCGACCGGCGCCGGAGACCGCCTGGTACGTGGCGACCACGAGTTCCCGCAGCCCGTACTCGCGGTGCAGGGGCGCCACCGCCACGATCATCGTGAGCGTGGTGCAGTTGGCGCACGCGATGATGTTCCGGGGCCGGTTCCGCACCTGCTCTGGGTTGATCTCGGGAACGACCAGCGGCACGTCGGGGTCCAGCCGGAACGTTCCGGACTTGTCGATCACCACGGCGCCGCGGGCGGCCGCCAGGGGCACCCAGTGGGCGGACACCTCGTCCGGGACGTCGAAGATCGCCACGTCCACGCCGTCGAAGACCTCCTCCGACAGCGCCTGGACGGTGAGCTCCTCGCCTCGGACGACGACCTTGCGGCCCGCGGACCTCGGCGAGGCCACCAGCCGGATCTCGCCCCAGACGTTCTTGCGGGATGACAGCAGTTCGCACATGACCGTGCCGACCGCGCCGGTCGCCCCGACCACCGCCAGGGTGGGCAGCCCGTCGCGCGCCTCCGGTCCGGAACCCGTCCTGCTCATCCGCTACCTCCCCGTTCCGGCGTAGACCACCGCCTCTTCCTCACCGTTGAGCTCGAACGCGTCGTGCACCGCCCGTACCGCCACGTCCAGGTCGGTGTCGCGGCACACCACCGAGATCCGGATCTCAGAGGTGGAGATCATCTCGATGTTGACCCCGGCCTCGCCGAGCGCCGCGAAGAACTTCGCCGCCACGCCGGGGTGTGACCTCATCCCGGCTCCGATGAGGGACACCTTTCCAACGTGATCATCGTAGAGCAGGTCACGGAACCCGACCTTCTCCTTGATGCGCGACAGCGCCGCCATCGCCGCCGGACCGTCGGTGCCGGGCAGCGTGAACGAGATGTCGGTGTAGCGGCCGCCGTCGGAGGCGCCGGTGGTCACGGTGGAGACGTTCTGGACGATCATGTCGATGTTGATGTCCGCGGCCGCCACCGCCTCGAAGATCCGCGCAGCCTGGCCGGGTTCGTCGGGCACCCCGACCACCGTGATCTTCGCTTCGCTCCGGTCGTGCGCCACGCCGGTGATCAACGCCTGTTCCACGGGAAGATCCTCCATCGAGCCGGTGACCAGGGTCCCTGGCCGATCGGAGTATGAAGACCGGACCCGGATCGGGATCGCCGCCCGGCGCGCGTACTCCACGCTCCGTAGATGCAGCACCTTAGCGCCACACGCGGCGAGTTCCAACATCTCTTCGTAGGTGATCTGGGCGATGTGCCGGGCATTGGGGACGATCCGCGGGTCGGCGGTGTAGACGCCGTCCACGTCGGTGTAGATCTCGCACTCGTCGGCGCCCAGCGCCGCCGCCAGCGCCACCGCGGTCGTGTCCGAGGCGCCGCGACCCAGCGTGGTCACGTCCTTGGTGGTCTGGGCGATGCCCTGGAACCCCGCGACGATCGCGATCGCCCCCTCGTCCAGGGCACTGCGCAGCCGGCCCGGCGTGATGTCGATGATCCGGGCCCGGCCGTGGGTGGCCGTGGTGATGACGCCGGCCTGGCTGCCGGTGTACGAGCGCGCCTCGAACCCCAGGTTGTGGATGGCCATCGCCAGCAGCGCCATCGAGATGCGCTCCCCGGCGGTCAGCAGCATGTCCAGCTCGCGGGGAGGCGGCACGGGGCTGATCTGGAAGGCCAGGTCGCGCAGCTCGTCGGTGGTGTCGCCCATCGCCGAGACGACCACGACGATGTCGTCTCCGCGGCGGCGGCGGGCCACCACCCGCTCGGCGACCCGCTTGATCCGCTCGGCGTCCGCGAGCGAGGAGCCGCCGTACTTCTGTACCACCAGCGCCACCTGGCGTCCTCCCTCCGGGCCGTGTCGCAAGCCCTCAGGTTACCGAGGTGGCGCCGTCGCGCCACGCGCGAATCCGCCGTTTCCCACAGGTCGGCCACGATCGGGGTACCGGTACGCGACCGACGCCGCCGGCCGCGCCCGCCCGACGCGACCGCCTGTGACCTGCGGCACAACGGTCCACATGTCGGAACCCGTGGTTCAGCCACTCCGTGCCGGTCCCGTAAGCTGTGGCCCGTCATGTGGCAGGCGCTGCTCCTTCGCCGCCGCGGCGAGGCCTGATCGGCCGGCACCTCGCCGCGGAGTCCCTGCGCGTCCCGCCTCTCGCCGGTCGATCCCCTTCCGATCCAGATTCCGATTCCGACAGCGCCGTCGGGTCTCCCTACCCGTTCGTCACATGACAGGAGCCTCGCCATGTCCGTCGTCTCCGGCGCCGCCAGCGGCGCCCCCTCCGTCGATCCCATCGCCCGACAGCGGCCCAGCCGCATGCCGTACCACCGCTACCGCCCGTACCACACGGTCCTGCCGGTCAAGCTGCCGGACCGCACCTGGCCGGAGAAGGTGCTGACCCGCGCGCCCCGGTGGTGCTCGGTCGACCTGCGCGACGGCAACCAGGCCCTCATCGACCCCATGTCACCGGAGCGCAAGCGGCGGATGTTCCAGCTGCTGGTGCGCATGGGCTACAAGGAGATCGAGGTCGGCTTCCCGGCGGCCAGCCGCACCGACTACGAGTTCGTCCGCCAGCTGATCGAGCAGGACCTCATCCCCGACGACGTCACCATCCAGGTGCTCACCCAGTGCCGGGAGCACCTGATCGACCGGACGTTCGAGGCCCTGCGCGGGGCGCGCCGGGCGATCGTCCACTTCTACAACTCCACCTCGGTGCTGCAGCGGCGCGTGGTGTTCGGGCTGGACAAGGACGGCATCACCGGGATCGCCACGGACGGGGCACGGATGTGCCAGAAGTACGCCGAGATCCACACCCCGGACACGGACATCTACTACGAGTACTCGCCGGAGTCGTACACCGGCACCGAGCTGGAGTACGCGCTGGAGATCTGCTCGGCCGTCATCGATGTGATCGACCCCACCCCCGACCGGCCGTTGATCATCAACCTGCCGGCGACGGTGGAGATGACCACGCCGAACGTGTACGCCGACTCGATCGAGTGGATGAACCGGAACCTGCCGCGGCGGGACTCGCTGGTGCTGTCGCTGCACCCGCACAACGACCGCGGCACCGCGGTGGCCGCCGCCGAGCTCGGGCTGCTGGCTGGTGCCGAGCGGATCGAGGGCTGCCTGTTCGGCAACGGCGAGCGCACCGGCAACGTCGACCTGGTCACCCTCGGGCTCAACCTGTTCTCCCAGGGGATCGACCCGCAGATCGACTTCGCGCCGATCGACGAGATCCGGCGTACGGTTGAGTACTGCAACCAGCTGCCGGTGCACGAGCGCCACCCGTACGCGGGCGACTTGGTCTACACGGCCTTCTCCGGCTCGCACCAGGACGCGATCAAGAAGGGGTTCGAGGCGCTGGCGCGCGACGCCGCGGCCGCCGGGGTGCCGGTGGACGAGTACGAGTGGGCCGTCCCCTACCTGCCGATCGACCCGAAGGACGTCGGCCGCACCTACGAGGCGGTGATCCGGGTCAACTCCCAGTCCGGCAAGGGTGGGGTCGCGTACCTCATGCGGGAGGAGCACCACCTCGACCTGCCGCGCCGGCTGCAGATCGAGTTCTCCCAGGTGGTGCAGAGGCGCACCGACGACGAGGGTGGCGAGGTCACCCCGGCGGAGCTGTGGGAGCTCTTCGCCACCGAGTACCTCGTCGACCGCCAGCGCAACCGGGTGCTGTCACTGCACGGGTACGGGACCGCCACCGTGGACGACAAGGTGGAGCTGACCGCGACGGTGGAGGTCGCCGGCGAGCGGCGGGAGATCAGCGGGATCGGCAACGGGCCCATCGACGCGTTCACCCACGCGCTGGCCGGGGCCGGGATCACCGTACGGGTGCTCGACTACCGCGAGCACGCCCTGTCGGCCGGCGGCGACGCCCGGGCGGCGGCGTACGTGGAGTGCGAGGTGGGCGACCGCACCCTCTGGGGCGTGGGCATCGACGCCAACATCGTGACCGCGTCGCTGCAAGCGGTCATCAGCGCCGTCAACCGCGGCGCCTGACGGGCCGGCTGTCCGGCCCGGCGACGGCTCGGCCTGACGACCGCCCGGCGAGCCGGCGGCTCGCCGGGCGGTCGTCGTCCGCCTCGGGCGCGTCCGGGCCGGGGCGGTGGCCCGGCGGCAGACGTGGACGGCACCGCGCCGGCACCGGGGGCTTGACCTCAACCTGGGTTCAGCTGCCACGCCGCCCCCGGAGCACGACGAGGAGGCGGCATGGCCCGACCGCACGCGCTCGCCGTGGGTGCCAGCGGGATGCTCGCCGGCGCCTGCCACGGCCTGGCCGAACGGGGATGGCAGGTCACGGTGGTGGCCCGCGACCCGCGGCGCCTCGCGGCCGCCACCGGGCGAGCGCCGCACCTGTGGCCGGTGTCCTGCGACTACCGCGACGCCGCGGCCTTCACCGCAGCGCTGGCCGCGGCCGCGCGCGAGCGGGGCCCGCTCCGCCTGGCGCTGTGCTGGATCCGCAGCACCGCGCCGCAGGCGCTGGCGGTGGTGGCGGACAGCGTGGCCGACGGCGGCCGGATCGTGCACGCGCTCGGCAGCGCCGGCCGGAATCCGTCCACGTTGGGCAGCGACGTGCTGCGCCGCCAGCACCGCATCCGCTACCAGCGGGTGCTGCTCGGGTTCGTGGTCGAGCAGGGCCGCTCCCGGTGGCTGACCGACGCGGAGATCTCCGCCGGCGCGCTGGCCGCCGTCGACGACCCGGACACCGACCCGTACGTGGTCGGGCAGGTCGAGCCGTGGAGCGCCCACCCGTGACGCGGGACGGGTGTGACGGCCGGACACGATCGCAGGATCAGCTCCGGGCACGGACCGCGCGAGGGGCGCCCGCGGAGCGCGCCCAGGCACCGGACCGGAGCGACGCGCGCCGCGTGCCGGGGCGCCGCCGCGGTGGCGGTGGGGCCGGCCGGCACGCCGAGGTCGCCGGTTCCCACCACACCGTGACGGGCCGGGGATGCTTGCCATCGCGTAGGCGACGGTCCTTGGTGGCGAGCGGCCAGCCCCGCTCGATCGCGATGGCGTGGATGAGCCGGTCCGCACCAGGCGAGCGAGGACCCGACCGTGGTTGGTGATCTCCACCTCGTGGCCGGCTGCGACCTCGTCCAGCACCGAGCGGATCCGGGACTTCACCTCCGCGGCGGTCATCGAGGTGGTCGTATGGCCAGATGGCCATGTGACACCCGTACCACCCCATGGTGCCGCAATCGCCCTCCGCCGCACCGGCAGGCCACGTAGCGTGACGGAGTGACCGGATCACGGATCCGTGCCCGGCCGCACAGCGGGACGGCCAGCCTGCTCGGGCTGGTCGGGTTCGGCGCGGTGGTCGCGGCTGTGGCGCTGGTCGGCAGCCTGGCCGTGGACGGTGGACGCGGGTACGCCCGGCTCGACCGCCCCGCCTGGGCGCCTCCGGGATGGGTGTTCGCGCCGGTGTGGACGGTGCTCTACGCGTCCATCGCCGTCGCCGGATGGCTGGTCTGGCGGCGCGTGGGGCTCGGCCCGCCGTTGGTGCCGTACGCCGTGCAGCTGCTGCTGAACGCCGTGTGGACGCCGCTGTTCTTCGGCGCCGGCGCGTACGGCCCGGCCACGGTCGACGTCGTGCTGCTGTGGCTGGCGATCGGCGCCACCGTGGTCGTGTTCCACCGGGTGCACCGGGTGGCCGCCTGGCTCCTGGTGCCGTACTGGGCGTGGGTGACCTACGCCGCCGCGCTGACCGTCGCGATCTGGTGGCGCACCTGACGCCCGGACGCCCGCCGGCCCGTGTCGCGCCCGGCCGCGGCACACGGCGGCCGCTAGGGTGTGGCCGTGTCCCCCCGCGCCCGCAGCCGTTCCCGCTCGCGCCGCGCACGCCACAGCCGGTACCTCCTGTGGCTGGTCGCCGTGGCGGTGGCCGCGTTCGTGGCCGGGGGCGCGGGCGGGTTCGACCAGCTGCGGGACCTTCTGGCCCCGCCCGGCGGCCGGGCCACCTCCGACGCCGGCGTCGACGCCGACCGGGCGCGCCGGATGCTCGCCGAGCTCGAGGTCGGCGAGTGGGCGTCGACGGCCGGCTACAGCCGCGACCGGTTCGCTCACTGGCTCACCGTGGACGGCTGCGACGTCCGGCAGCGGGTGCTGGTGCGCGACGGCGAGGGCGTCGAGACCGACGAGGAGTGCCGAGCGGTGGCCGGCACCTGGTACAGCCCGTACGACGGGGTGACGTTGTCCGACCCGGCCGAGGTCGACATCGACCACGTGGTGCCGCTGGCCAACGCCTGGCGGACGGGCGCGGACCGCTGGGACGACGACCGCCGCGCCGCCTTCGCCAACGACCTGGAGCGCCCCCAGCTGCGGGCGGTGTCGGCGGTCGCCAACCGCGCCAAGGGCGACCAGGACCCGTCCCAGTGGCGGCCACCGGAGCGAAGCTACTGGTGCCGGTACGCCCACGACTGGGTGGCCGTCAAGCACCACTGGGGGTTGCGGGTGACCGCGCCGGAGAAGCAGGCGCTCGCCGACATGCTGGACACCTGCGGATAGGAGCGGACATGGACGAGCAGCGGACCGGCGGGGGCGGGACGGCCGGGGCCGGTGCGGAGGGCTCCGCCGGAGGCGGCGGGGCCGCCGGCGACGCCGGCTCGGGGTCGGCCGCGTCCCCTGTGGAGGAACGGACCAGCCACATCACCGCCGGCCCCGGAGGGGTGATGACCGACGAGGTGGGCGTGGTCACCGGCGAGCTGACCCTGCGGACCGAGCGCTTCCCCGACGGCGAGGTCGTGGTGCGCGTCCAGTACCGGGACGCCGCCGAGTGGTACACGGTGACGGGCGGCCGGGCCCGGCTGGCCGACCCGGCCGACCTCGACGCGGTGCACGCGGTCGCGGTCGGGCTGCTGGACCGCCCGCACGGCTGACGCCGGCCGCGGCTTCCCGACCCGCGGCGCCGGCCGCGGGCGTCGGGCCCGGACCGCACCGGTCGGGCTCAGGTCGCGGCGGCGAAGCGCGGGTCGTACAGGTGGCAGGCGACCTCGACCTCGTCCAGCGGGGTCAGGGCCGGGTCGACCCCGGTGTGGAACCGGACCACCACGGTCCTGCCCTCGGCCGCCACCTGCTTCACCCCGCGCCACAGCGGGTCGTCGGGCGCCTCCTTGCGGGCCTCCTCGAACAGCCGGACCAGCTCGGCCGGGTCGCGGTCGGAGGGAACCGGCAGCCGCGCCTCCTCCTGCCCGGGCTCGACGTCGTCCAGCGCCGACACCAGCGGCGCCTCCTCGGCGTACGCCTCCTCCCCGAGCCGGACCCACCGGCGCTCGAACATCGCCCGCAGGTCCCGGGCCTCCCACCCGCACGGCGCGAACGCCCGCGGGCAGCGGGGGTGGAACGAGCAGCCGTGCGGCGGCGCCGCCGCGTCGGGGATCTCCCCCCTCGGCAGGTCCCGGGGCACCTGGCGCTCCGGGTCCGGGTCCGGCACCGCGGCCAGCAGCGCCTGGGTGTACGGGTGCTTCGGGTCGGAGAAGATCTGCTCGGTGGGTCCGATCTCGACCACCCGGCCCAGGTACATGATGGCGACCCGGTCGCAGAAGAACTTCGCGGTCGCCAGGTCGTGGGTGATGTAGACGTACGTGAGGTCCAGGTCCCGCTTGAGCTCGAGCATCAGCTCAAGGATCCGGGCCCGGACGCTCATGTCCAACATGGAGATCGGCTCGTCGGCGACCAGCAGCTCCGGACCGCAGATGATCGCGCGGGCGATGACCGCGCGCTGCTTCTGCCCTCCGGACAGCTCCGAGGGCAGCTTCGTCAGGAACTGCTCCGGCGGCGTCAGCCCGACGCGCTCCAGGGCCTCGACCACCCGGGCCCGCTCCTCGGCCCGGTTGCGCACCAGCTTCTGGATCCGCAGCGGGTGACCGATGGCGGTCTGCAGGTCCATCGACGGGTTGAGCGCCGCGTGCGGGTCCTGGAAGACCATCTGCAGCCGCCGCCGCAACCGGCGCATCCGCCGCTCCGGGAGCCGCCCGATGTCCTGGCCGGCGTAGAGGATCGTGCCGGAGGTCGGGCGGACCAGACCGAGCAGCGCCCGCCCGAGCGTCGTCTTGCCGCTGCCGGACTCGCCGACCAGACCCAGCACCTCGCCACGGCGCAGCGTGAGGCTCACCCCGTCGACCGCCTTGACCGTCGCGCCGGCACCCCCGATCAGCCGGGCCAGGGCGCTGGTCCGCAACTGGTAGTGGACCGTGACGTCACGCAGCTCGAGCAGGGTGTCCCCGGCCACCCGCTCGGCGACCGGCAACGTTTCAGGACTCGTCGACAACGCCGGCCTCCTCCCGTACCAGCGGCTCGTCGCCCCCGTCCGGCACCAGCTCGCGCGGGCCGTGCAGCCAGCACTCCACCCGCTGCTCGCCCACCGTGGTGGCGCGCGGGAAGCGTTCCCGGCACACCCGCATGGCCTGCGGGCAGCGGGGGTGGAACCGGCAGCCGGACGGCGGCCGCACCAGGTCCGGCGGGGCGCCTGGAATGTAGTGCAGGCCGGTGGTCGACAGCGAGATGGTCGACCGCAGCAGCTCCCGCGTGTACGGGTGCTGCGGCCGGGCGAACACGTCCCGCACCGGCCCCTGCTCGACGATCCGCCCGGCGTACATCACCGCCACCCGGTCGCACGCCTCCGCGACGATCCCGAGGTTGTGGGTGATGAACAGCAGCGCGGTGTCGAAGTTGCGGCGCAGGTCGGCGAGGATGCGGATGATCTGCGCCTCGACGAGCACGTCCAGCGCGGTGGTGGGCTCGTCGGCGACGACGAACGACGGCCGCAGGACCAGCGCCAGGGCGATCATGATGCGCTGCCGCATCCCGCCGGAGAACTCGTGCGGGTACGCCCGGTAGCGGGTGGGCGGGATCCCCATCGAGCGCAGCGCCTCCAGTGCCCGGTGGCGGATCTGCTCGTCCGTCAGGTCCGGCTCGTGCGCCCGCAACGCCTCCTCGAAGTGGTCGCTGATGCGCAGCAGCGGGTTCAGCCGCGTCAACGGCTCCTGGAAGATCAGCCCGAGGTGCGGGCCACGCAGCGCCCGGATCTCCCGCGGCTTGGCGGTGACCAGCTCGGTGTCCCGGTAGCGGGCACTGCCGGCCATCTTGGCGCCGGGCGGCAGCAGTCCCAGCAGCCCGCGGCCGAGCGTGGACTTGCCACAGCCGGACTCGCCCACCAGTCCGAGCGTCTCCCCCGGCCACAGGTCGAAGCTGACGCCGTCCACCGCGCGTACCGGTCCGGACTCCGTGCCGTACCAGACCCGCAGGTCACGGACGGTCAGCACCGGACCGGACGGCGGCGGACCGGCCGCTGGGCCGCGCACCGGACGGGTCTCCACGCTGCTCGGGCTCGACGGATGGGTCATCGGGTCTCCTCACCGTCCTCTTCGGGCAACCGGTGCGGGATCGTCACCGGCAGCAGCCGGCGCACCCGGATGGCCGGGTTGGTCGTCTCGTTGAGACCCTCGCCCACCAGCGTCAGCCCCAGCACCAGCAGCACGATCGCCACGCCCGGGAACAGGCCGGTCCACCAGATGCCGGCGCCGGCGTCGGAGATCGCCCGCTGCAGGTCGTAGCCCCACTCGGCCGCTTCGGTGGGCTGGATGCCGTAGCCCAGGAAACCCAGGCCGGCGAGGGTGAGGATGGCGTCGGCCGCGTTGAGGGTGGCGATGACCGGCACACTGTGGACGACGTTGCTGAGCAGGTAACGGGACATGATGGTGACGGGGCCGGCTCCCATCGCCCGCGCCGCCTCCACGTAGGTCTGCTCCTTGGCGCTGACCGTCGCCGCCCGGACCACCCGGAAGTACTGCGGCACGTACACCGCGGTGATCGCCAGCGCGGCGGTGGTCACCCCTCCGCCGACGTACTCGGAGAGCAGGAACGCCACCACGATCGCCAGCAGCAGCGCCGGCAGGGCGTACAGGGCGTCCATGACCAGTACCAGCGCGCGGTCCAGCCAGCGCCCGACGAACCCGGCCACGAGGCCCAGGAGCACTCCGATGAACAGCGAGAACGCCAACGCCAGCAGCACCACGGCGACCGCCGTGCGGGCGCCCCACACCACCCGGCTGAGCACGTCCAGGCCCTGCACCGTGGTGCCGAACCAGTGCTCCCGTCCGGGCGGGACGTGGTTGCCGAACCGGGTGCCGTCGGCGTCGGCCACCTGGTTGAAGCCGTACGGGGCGATGACCGGCGCGAACACCGCCAGGACCACCATGAGCAGGGTGATGGTGAGGCCGGTCACCAGCATGAACCTCGCCACGCCGTGGGACTCCCGCAGCGGCCGCACGACGCCGCGCAGGATCCGCCGCAGCCGGGTGCGCCCGGCGGCCGGTGCGGCGACGAGGGTCGGCGGCGGAACCGTCGGCGTAGCCATCAGTACCTCACCCGCGGGTCGATGATTGCGTTGATGAGA
This sequence comes from Micromonosporaceae bacterium, assembly GCA_047459215.1. Classification (GTDB taxonomy): domain Bacteria; phylum Actinomycetota; class Actinomycetes; order Mycobacteriales; family Micromonosporaceae; genus Natronosporangium. The sequence goes on from VSBZ01000009.1 coordinate 11,030, forward strand.
TCGATGATCAACGAAATCGTCACCACCGCCAGCGCGAACATGGTGACGATGCCCTGGACCGCGACGTAGTCCCGGTTCGCAAGGTAGCGCACCAGCTGGCTGCCGACGCCGGGCCAGTTGAACGTCTGCTCGGTCAGGATCGCGCCGCCCAGCAGCAGGGCCACGTTGAGACCCAGCACGGTGACGAACGGCACCAGCGCGTTCCGGAACGCGTGCTGGACGACCACCCGCCGCTCGGGTATGCCGCGGGCGCGCGCCGCCTCGACGTAGTCGTGGCGCAGCGTCTGCACGACGTTGACCCGGATGATCCGCATGAACACGCCGCTGAGCAGCAGCCCCAGGGTGAGCGCCGGCAGGATGAGGTGCTGCAGACCGTTGAGGAACGCCTCGGTGTCACCCGCCAGCAGCGCGTCCAGCAGGTAGATGTGGGTCCTGGTCGGCACCCTGGCCTGCATGATGGGCGTGGCCTGGGAGCTCGACGGGAGCCATCCGAGGGTGCGGGCGAACAGCAGCTGCAGCAGTAGTCCGACGAAGAACACCGGGGCGGCGTAGGTGAGGATGCCGAAGACCCGTGCCCCGGCGTCGAGCGCGGTGTCGCGACGGCGGCCGGAGAGGAGTCCGAGCGGGACGCCGATCAGGATCGCCACGACGAGCGCGGCCAGCGTGAGGGTCAGGGTCGCCCCACCGTTGGTGACGATGATCTGCGTGACCTCGCGGCTGTCGGTGATGGTCCTCCCGAAGTCCAGCCGCACCACGCCGGTCAGGTACTCCCAGTACTGCACCAGCAGCGGCCGGTCGTAACCGGCCTGCCGCCGCAGCATGGCGATCTGCTCCGGCGGCAGCTGACCGCCGCGCGCGACGCTGACGGGGTCACCCGGTGCCACCCTCATCAGTACGAACACGATCGTCAGGATGATCAGCACGTTCGGGATGAACAGCAGCAACCGCGTCAGCAGGTACGTGCGCAGCGAACCGGACGTTCGCGTCGACAACCGGACCACCTCTCGTCGGCACCGTGACGGCCCGGGGGCTCCGGTCGGCAGTGGCCGACCGGAGCCCCCGTGCGCCTGACAATACCCGTCGGGACTACGCCTCCGGAGCCCCGATCATGTAGTAGCGGAAGATGAACGCCGCGTCCAAGGTGTCCTGAACACCGGTGACACCCTCACGGACGTAGGCGACCTGGTCCCGCTGCCACAGCTGGATGATCGGGACCTCCTCCGCCACGATGTCCGAGATCCGCTCCGCCGCGGCGACGCGGGCCGCCTGGTCGGTGTTGGTGAGGATCTCGTCGATGAGCCGGTCCACCTCCTCGTTGGCGTAGCCAGCGTTGAGGAAGTTCCGGTCATCGGAGGCGTAGAAGCCGGTCAGGTAGTTCGACGAGTCCGGGAAGTCGGGGAACCACCCGAGGTCGAACGCGTCCATGCTGCCGTCGGAGAAGACCGTCGAGTACTGCTCCCACGACAGGCTCTGCAGCTCCACGTCGAACAGACCGGTGGCCTCGAGCTGCCGCTCGATCTCCGCGTACATGTCGGCGATCTCCTCGCCGTAGCGGTCCGGCATCCACCACAGCTCGAACGACACCGGCGTCTCCACCCCGGCCTCCTCGAGGATGGCCGCGGCCGCCTCAGGGTTGGGCTCGCCGTACCGCTCCTGGTACGACGGCTTGTGGCCGGGCAGACCCGCCGGGATCGGACCGTACAGCGGCGTGACGGTGCCCTGGTAGACGTTCTCGGCGATGGCCTCGCGGTCGATGACCTGCGCGATGGCCTGGCGGACCGCCACGTTGTCCAGCGGCGGCCGGCCGGTCTGCAGCACCATGTAGTTGATCTCGGTGCCCTCGCCGAACACCACCTGGACGCCGCGGGACGCGCCGTTGGCCACCAGGTCCGCGGTGTCGGTGACGCCGAGGCTGCGGAAGGCCACGTGGACCTGACCCTCCTCGATCGCCTGCTTGAGCGCGGACTGCTGCTGGTAGACCTGGATGACGATGCCGCCGTTGTTCGGCGTCCGGTCACCGGTGTAGTTCTCGTTCGGCACCAGCGTGATCTGCTGGCTGGGGTCGAAAGTGCCGATCTTGTACGGCCCGGACCCGACGACCTGGTCGTTGGGCTGCAGCGCGTCCGCCGGGTAGATGTGGCTCGGCACGATCGAGCCCGCGTTGGGCGTGGTCAGGACGAACGGGAACGTCGCGTCCGGCTGGGCCAGGTGGAACACGACCGTACGATCGTCGACAGCCTCGACGCTGCCACCGTTGTCCGGGTTGATGGCGCCCAGCAGGGTCCAGCCACCCGACTCGTGCTGGATGGTCAACTGCCGCTCGAAGGAGAACACCACGTCCTCGGCCGTGAGGTCATCGCCGTCCGAGAACTGGAGCCCTTCCTTCAGGGTGCAGGTGTAGGTGACGTCGTCGGTCCAGTCGCACGACTCCGCGGCCATCGGCTGCGGCTCGTTCTGGCCCGGCGGAATCCACAGTAGCCGCTCGTAGATGCTGTCGACGATGTTGTTCGAGGGGAGGTCGAACTCACCCGCCGGGTCAATGTTGGTCACCGTGTCGGTGGTGCCGACGACGACCTGGGGAAGTTCGCCGCCGCTCGGCTCGTCGTCGCCGCCGCCGTCGCCGCACGCGGCCAACGCCAGTGTCGCCACCGCCGCGGCGGCGAGCCCGGCCCTAAACCGTGGTCTTCGCATCCGTCCTCACCTCATTGTCAGAGCGGTAGAGGGTACGGGGCGACCTTAGCCGCCGGCTGGTTGCGGACGGAACGGGCCGGTATGACTTGGTATCGTTTTGTGTCCTGACAGTCACCCTGCGACCTCGCAAGGTGACGTCGCTCACGACTCAGACGGCCCGGCGGCCAGCGAACGCGCGCCCGAGTGTGATCTCGTCAGCGTACTCGAGGTCGCCCCCGACCGGGAGGCCACTGGCCAGGCGGGTGACGGTCAACCCCAGCTCCTTGACCATCAGCGCGATGTAGGTGGCGGTCGCCTCGCCCTCGGTGTTCGGGTCGGTGGCGAGGATGAGCTCGGTGACGGTGCCGCCGGCCAGGCGGGCCATCAGCTCACGGATCCGCAGCTGGTCGGGTCCGACGCCCTCCAGCGGGTTGATGGCGCCACCGAGGACGTGGTAGCGACCCCGGAACTCGCCGGTGCGCTCGATCGCCACGACGTCCTTCGGCTCCTCCACCACGCAGATCACCTCGTCGGTGCGGCGCGGGTCCCGACAGATCCGGCACTTCTCGGACTCGGCGATGTTGAAGCAGATGGTGCAGAACCGCACCTGCTCCTTGACCCGCCGCATCGCCGCAGCCAGCCGGTGGACGTCGGCGGGATCCGCGGACAGCAGGTGGAAGGCGATCCGCTGGGCGCTCTTCGGCCCGATGCCGGGGAGGCGGCCCAGCTCGTCGATCAGGTCCTGGATCGCACCCTCGTACATGCCCCACCCTCCACTGCGGCCCGCCGGCACCTCCGGCGGCCGTGCCGGACCGGCCCGCTCGCCGACGCCACGTCCGCTCAGCCGCCGGGGGACCCGGGCATCCCGGGGAGGCCGCCGAGGCCCGGCAGCCCTCCGGCGAGCGGCCCCAGCTTGCGCTCGGTGAGCTTGCGCTGCTCCTCGGCGGCCGCGTGCAGGGCGGCCACGATGAGGTCCTCCAGGGTCTCCACGTCGTCACGGTCGACCGCCTCGGGGGCGATCTTGACCGAGCGCACCTCCCCGGAACCGGACATGGTCACGGTGACCAGACCGCCACCGGACGAGCCGGTGACCTCCTCCCGGGAGAGCTCCGCCGTGGCGGTGGCGAGCTGCTGCTGCACGGCCAGGGCCTGCCGCATCAGCTGCTGCAGGTCCGGCTGTCCTCCGGGCCCCACCGCGACCTCCTCACGTCCGCCGGACGTCCACTCTATTACGGATGTCGACCCGGGCCCCGCCGACGCGTCCGCGCCCCGCGACCCGCGGACCACGGCAACCGGTGGCCGAGACCCGCCGCCCTACGGGGCCACCTCGCCGATCTTCTCCGCACCCAGGGTGCGTCGCAGGAGCTCGATCGCCTCCTGCTCACCGACCCGCCGCTCGGTCGACGGGTCGTCGCCGGCGGGAGCCGCGACGCCGCGCGCCGTCGCTCCCCCGCGCGGGTCGGCCGGTCGTGCGGGCTCGGGCTGGTGCTCGTCCTCCGGGTCGGGCGTGGACCCTCCGGCGGGTGCGGTCCTCCCCGCGGCCGACCCGGACTCCGCCGGGCGGGATCCGCGCGACCGCGCCGCGCCCGGCCGCGGGCCGGACCCGGCGGCCGCCGGTGACGCGGTCGGAGCCGACGCCGGCGCGGTCACCGGCGGGGTGGCGGCCGGGGTCGCCGGTGGCGTGGCGGCCGTAGCCGCGGGGGGCGTGGAGACCGGAGCCTCCGCCGGTCCACCGCCCGTCTCGCACCGGACCCGCCAGGTGCCGCCGAGGACCGCGTGCAGCGCGTGGAGCAGCGGCTGCGGCGCGCTCTCGAGCATCTCCGCGTGCACGCGGTGACGGAAGGCCAGGACCAGCGTGTCGCCCTCCACCTGCCGGACCGCGGCTTCCCGCACCACCGCGGCGGCCCGCTTGCTGGTCCTGCCCACGGTGGTCACGATCTCGTCCCAGACCCGCCGGACCGTGGCGGCGTCCAGGCCACCCGCGCCGGCCGCACCCGACGGACCGGCGGACGCCTGGTGGCCGGTGGCCGGCGACGGCGGCGACGCGGCCGGCGACCGGTACGGCGCGGCGGCCGGCGACCCCGTCGGGTCGGTCGGTGACGCCGCAGGTGGGGCTGCGGCGGAAACCGGGCCCGCCCCGGACGCGGCCGCGGCCGGCTCCGGAGCACCGGGCGCCGGGGCGCCCACGGCACCGGCGGACCCGCCCGCCTCCGCGCCCGCCCCGGCGCCGAGCCGCCGTTCCAGGCGCTCCAGCCGCTGCAACAGGGCGCTCTCGGACCCGTCGGCGCCCGGGAGCAGCATCCGCGCGCAGATCAGCTCCAGCAGCAGCCGCGGCGACGTGGTCCCCCGCATCTCCACGAGGCCGGAGTGGACCACCTCGGCGCAGCGGGTCAGGGTGGCCGGCCCGAGCTTGGCCGCCTGGGCGGACATCCGGGCCAGCGTGTCCTCCGGCGCGTCCAGCAGGCCCTTCTCGGCGGCGTCGGGCACCCGCTGCAGCACGATCAGGTCCCGCAGGCGCTCCAGCAGGTCGGCGGCGAACCGCCGCGGGTCGTGGCCAGCCTCGACGACCCGGTCGACGGCCGCGAACAGCGCGGCGCCGTCACCGGCGGCGAGCGCGTCGACCACCTCGTCCAGCAGGGCGGCGTCGGTCACGCCCAGCAGCGCCACCGCCTGCTCGTACCGGATCCCCTCCCGCGGGTCGGCGCCGGCGATCAGCTGGTCCAGCACCGACAGGGTGTCCCGGACCGACCCGCCGCCGGCGCGCACCAGCAACGGGAACACCGCCGGTTCGACGGCGACCCCCTCGGCCTCGCACACCCGCTCCAGCCAGGGCCGCAGGATGCGGGGCGGCACCAGCCGGAACGGGTAGTGGTGGGTGCGCGACCGGATGGTCGGCAGCACCTTGTCCGGCTCGGTGGTGGCGAACACGAACTTGACGTGCTCCGGCGGCTCCTCCACCAGCTTGAGCAGGGCGTTGAACCCCGCCGAGGAGACCATGTGGGCCTCGTCGATGACGTAGATCTTGTACCGCCCGGCCACCGGGGTGAAGAACGCCCGCTCCCGCAGGTCACGGGCGTCGTCGACGCCTCCGTGGGAGGCGGCGTCGATCTCGATGACGTCCACCGACCCGGAGCCGTCGCCGGCGAGGGACCGGCACGACTCACACTCTCCGCAGGGCTCCGGGGTGGGTCCGGCGGCGCAGTTCAGCGAGCGGGCCAGGATCCGCGCCGAGGACGTCTTGCCGCAGCCGCGCGGGCCGGAGAACAGGTACGCGTGGTGGATCCGGCCGGTCCGCAGCGCCTGGGTGAGCGGCACCGTGACGTGGTCCTGGCCGATCACCTCCGCGAAGGTGCGTGGCCGGTACTTCCGGTACAGCGCGACCGCCACAGCGCCCACCTCCTCGCCGGCCCACGGTACCGTGGCCGGGCGACAGGGGCGGACCGTCGGGGCCCCGGTGCCCGCCACCGCGGCCGCCGGGTGCGCACCGGCGGGCCCGGCTCCGGAGACGGTCAGGCCCCTCGCGCACCCGCCAGAGCCTGCTTATCCTTGCTGCCTTCCGGCCCTGGGGAGGTTCGCAGGATGACGCCGCACGAGGGGCGGCCCCTATCGTAGCGCGCGGGACCTTCGCTAACCTTATGCATGGAGGATTCGCCTAGCGGCCTAGGGCGCTCGCTTGGAAAGCGAGTTGGGGGCAACCCCTCACGAGTTCGAATCTCGTATCCTCCGCAGCCGGCGGCCCGGTCCGGGAACTTCCCGGACCGGGCCGCGGCCGTTGGGGCTACCCTGAACGCAGCAACGGGGGTAGACCATGAACCGAACCGCCCGGGCCGGGGCCGCCGCGGCCGTGGCGACCGTGGCCGGCCTCTGGCTGGCGGGCTGTACCGACTCCGTGCCGCCGACCACGGTCGACCCAACCCCCCCACCGGTCCTCGTCGACCACCAGGGGTACGGCGCCATCCGGTTCGGGGACACCCGCGCCGACCTGGAGCGCGACCACGGCCTGACGCAGGGTCCCGGCGACTGTGCCCCACGCCTGCCCGACCACCCGGAGATCTCCCCCGTGCTCGACCGGGACGACCGGTTGGTGCTGGTCTGGGTCAACCCGCCTCTGCAGACCGCCGAGGGGATCGGGGTCGGCACCCCGGTGGACGTCGTCCGGCGGGTCCACCCGGGCGCGGAGGAGCTGCGCGCCCCTCCGGGCACCCAGCGCTTCGACGGCCTGCTGGTCACCGTCGGGGACCGGGCCTACCTGTACCTGCACGACGGCGCCGAGGTCCGGAAGGTCATCGTCGGCTTCGCCGACTACGCCCGGCTGCTGTTCGACGAGGGTTTCGGCACCTGCTGACCGGTTCCGGCCTGCGCGCACCGGCGGGGCACCGGCCGCACGCCGGCGCGCCCGCTCGGGTCACCGTGGCGGTGGCGGCGGGATTCGAACCCGCGGAGGGCGTGAACCCTCACGCGCTTTCGAGGCGCGCTCCTTAGGCCACTCGGACACACCACCGCCGATCAGGCTACCGGAGCGGACGCCGGACCGCGCAGGCGCACACCCGTACCGGCCGCGGTGGGACGCGGCCGCGCCGGGCGGCACCCGGTGTACGGGCTCCGCGCCGGGCCGGCGCCCGACCCGTACCCGCGGCCGCGTCCGAGCGTCCCGCGGACCGACCCGCCCGCGGCGACCGCCCGTGCCCTGGCCAGGTCGCACCCGGTCGGCTGGCAGGATCGGGCGGGTGAGCCTTCATCTCGGGGCCGGATACGGCGAGATCGCGCCGCGGGTTCTGCTGCCCGGCGACCCGGTACGGGCGGAGTGGATCGCGCAGACCTACCTGACCGACGCCCGGTGCTACTCGCGGGTGCGCAACATGCTCGGCTTCACCGGCACGTACCGCGGGGTCCCCGTCTCCGTCCAGGGCACCGGCATGGGGATGCCGTCGGCGTCGATCTACGTCCACGAGCTGATCAACGACTACGGGGTGGACACCCTGGTCCGTGTGGGTTCCTGTGGCGCGCTGTCCGACAGCCTCGACCTGTACGACGTGGTCGCCGCCATCGGCGCCGCCACCGACTCGGCGATGAACCGGGTCCGTTTCGACGGGTTGGTCGACTACGCCCCGGTGGCCGACTTCGGCCTGCTCCGGACCGCGGTGGACGCGGCCGCCGCCCGGGGCGTGGCGATGCGGGTCGGGTCGGTGCTCACCTCCGACGCGTTCTACACCGACCGGCCGGACCTCTACGACCGGCTCGCCCGCTACGGCGTGCTGGCGGTGGAGATGGAGACCGCGGCGCTGTACACCATCGCCGCCCGGTACGGCGCCCGGGCGCTGACGGTGCTGACCGTCAGTGACCACCTGCGTACCGGCGCCCGGCTGCCGGTCGAGGACCGGGAGCGGACCTTCCGGAGCATGGCCGAGATCGCGCTCGACACCGTGGTCGCCACCGCCGGCTAGGCTCGGCCGGTGACCGACACCGTCGATCTTCCGCCGGTCCGGTTCGCCGCCCTCGTCGCGCCCGCCGTCGACCGGGTGTTCGTGACCGGCATCCGCGCCGCCCTCGACGGCGGCCGCGAGCTCGTGGACAGGTACGGCGGTGCCCGGGCCGTCGGGTACCTCGTCGACCTGCGCAACCCGCTCGCCGCCGGACGCACGGTCACCCGCGACGGGCTGGCGGGCGTGTACCGCTACTCCGACCCGGCCGCGGTGGACCGGACGGTGCAGGGCAGCGTCGACCACGGCCTGTTGGCCCGCACCCCCGACGGCGGGCTCGCCGCGACCGAGCGGGGACGCGAGTTCCTGCGCGAGCTGTCCGCCCTGCTCGCACGCGCGCTGGCCGAGCGGTGGCAGGGGCACGACGGGACCGTGGAGCGGCTCAACCGGTCGCTGGCCCGGGTGCTGGCGGACGCCGCCGCGACCGCGGGGGCGGCCTGGGCGGTGCAGGCGCCCCCGCACGAGCCGGCGGGCACCCCACCGCCGGTGCTCCTGCTCAACCGGTTGTCGACGCTGCGCTACCACCGCGCCGACGCCCACGCGGCGGCGTGGCGGGAGGCCGGCCTGACCGCCGCGGAGATGGTCGCGATGTCGCGGGGCAGCCCGTGGACGCCGCAACGGCAGGCGGTCGAGGACGAGACCAACCGGCGGGCCGCCCCGCCGTTCGCGGTGCTGACCCCAAAGGAGCGCCTGACCATGCTGGCGGACCTGGCCGCGCTCCCGTGACGCGCCCGCACCGCCGCCGCGTGACCGGGCCCGACCCGCGGCCGTACCCCCGGTGACCGGGTCGCTCGACCCGGGTCGTACCCCGTGACCGGAACGCGGGCACACTATGGCGCAGCCGGTGCGGAGCCGAGCGGAAGGAGGGCGGCACGGTGATCGGACTGGTGCTCGCGGCCGGCGCCGGACGGCGGCTGCGGCCGTACACCGACTCGCTGCCCAAGGCGCTGGTGCCGGTCGACGGCGACACCACGATCCTGGACATCGCGCTGCGCAACCTCGCCGCGGTCGGGCTGACCGAGGTCGTCGTCGTGGTCGGGTACGCGGCCGACGCGGTACGCGCCCGCAAGGCGGACCTGGAGCGCCGGCACAAGGTGACGCTCGACCTGGTCCACAACCCGCGGGCGGAGGAGTGGAACAACGCCTACTCGCTCTGGCTGGCGCGGGAGCACCTGGGACGGGGCGCCCTGCTGCTCAACGGCGACACCGTGCACCCGGTGCGGGTGGAGGAGACGCTGCTGGCCGCGCGCGGGCCGGACGTGCTGCTCGCCGTGGACGACCGCAAGAAGCTGGGCGACGAGGAGATGAAGGTCCGCTTCGACCCCGCCACCGGCCAGCTCACCCACATCCACAAGAGACTCGACCCGGCCACGGCCGACGGGGAGTACATCGGGGTCGCGGTGATCGAGCCCGGCGCCGCGGCCGGGCTCGCCGAGGCGCTCGCGGCCACCTGGCGAGAGGACCCGAGCTTGTACTACGAGGACGGGTTCGCCGAGTTCGCCCGGCGGGGCGGGCGGGTCGGTGGCGCGGCGATCGGCGCGGTGGAATGGGTGGAGGTGGACGACCACGCCGACCTCGCACGCGCCCGGGAGATCGCATGCCGCTGCTAGCCCGTACCGTCAACACCCCGCTGGTCATCGAGATCCGTCGCGGTGCCGTGGCGCAGCTGGGCGCCATCCTCGCCGACCGGCGGATCTCCGCCGGTGGCGAGGTGGCGGTGGTGGTCGGCCCCGGCCAGGGGGAGCGGGTCGCCGAGCTGGTGCGGCCGCAGCTGGGCGCGGCGGACGTGATCATGGTCTCGGGCGGGACCCTGGACGCCGCCCAGGAGCTGGGCGAGAAGCTGCGCAGGCGGCACTACGACGCGGTCGTCGGCATCGGCGGCGGGAAGACCCTCGACACCGCCAAGTGGGCGGCCAGCCGGTACGGCCTGCCCATGGTCAGCGTCGCCACCAGCCTCGCCCACGACGGGCTCGCCTCGCCCACCGCCTCGCTGTGGCGCGACGGCACCCACGGCTCGTACGGGGTGCACATCCCGATCGCCGTGGTGGTGGACCTGGACTTCGTGGCCCGGGGTCCGGACCGGCAGACCCGTTCCGGGATCGGCGACGCACTGTCCAACCTGTCCGCCTGCGCCGACTGGGAGCTGGCCCACCGGGTACGCGGCGACCCGGTGGACGGGCTGGCGGTCACCCTCGCCCGCTCGGGGGCCGAGGCGCTGCTGCGCCATCCGGGCGGCCCGGGCGACGACGACTTCCTGGCCACGCTGGCGGAGGCGCTGATCCTCGGCGGGCTCGCCTCGTCGGTGTGCGGGTCGACCCGGCCGGTCTCCGGCGGCTGCCACGAGATCTCGCACGCGCTGGACGCGCTGTACGGCGGCCCGGGCACCCACGGCGAGCAGGTCGGGCTGGGCGCGCTGTTCTGCACCTTCCTGCGGGGCGACCGGAACAGGTTCGACGAGCTGGCGGCCACGCTGCACCGCCACGGGCTGCCGGTCCGCCCCGCCGACCTGGGGATCACGGACGACCAGTTCGTCGAGGCGGTGGCGTACGCGCCGCGCACCCGGCCGGACCGGTACACGATCCTGGAGCACCTGGCCCTGCCGCGGGACGCGATCGCCAACCGGCTGGCAGACTACCTGCGTGCGCTCCCCGACTGATCCGCACGCCGGCGCGCTGGGTCCGGACGCGGCGCCGGCCGCGTCCCCCGACCGGGCACCGACGCTGCGCGACTACCACGCCCTCAACAAGGGCGGCGGGCTGTTCAGCGAGGCGACCGGACAGTGGGTCGGCGCGGTGCTCGCCGCGGCCGCGTACCGGCGTGGGCTGCCCCCCACGGTGCTGACGGTGGCGAACTTCGTGGTCGGGCTCGTCACCACGGTGACGGTGACCGCGACCGCCCCGGCGGTGGCCGACGGGCGGCTGCCCGGCTGGCCGGTCGGGCTGGTCGCCCTGCTGGGCTGGCAGCTGGCGTACGCGTTCGACTGCGCCGACGGCCAGCTGGCCCGGGCGACCGGTCAGACCAGCCCCGCCGGCGCCCGCGTCGACATCCTGTGCGACGCGGCCCTGCAGATCGGCCTGGTCACGGCGATGTCGACGGTCGCCGTGGCGCACCGGCCGGGCACCGCCGCCTGGCTGGTGGCGGCGTTCGCCGGCACCTGGATGGTGAACCTCGTGACCTCGGCGCTGCAGCAGGGACCGGCGGCGGCCAGCATGGTGCCGTCACGGTCACTGCCGGTACGGGTCGTCAAGCTCATCCGCGACCCGGGGTTGCTGTTCTTCGTCGCGGGACTGGTCGTGCTGGTCGCACCCGCCGCGGCGGTCTGGTTCGTGGGAGTGTTCACCGCCGTCAATGGCGGTTTCCTGCTCGCCTCGGTCGCCTTCGCCGCCCGGGCCGCCCTGCGGACCCGCGTCGGCTGACCCCACGCCCGGCCCGCTCCGGAGTGGACCACCACGCCGCGTCCCGTTCCGCGACGCGATGGACCTTCGCCGCGCCCGCGCTCGGCCGCCCGACGCTCCCCTGGACCCCGACGACGGGCGGCGCCCCGGCGGGGTCCGGGGTACGGAACTCCGGACGTCGGGGTCCGGGTGGAGAACCCACCGGCGTGACGTCCCGCCGCGGGTGGTGCGGCGGGCCGGCCTGGCGGTCCGGTGCGGCGCCTCAGCGCGTGCGCGCCACGGCCCGGACGAACCCGAGGTGCCGACCGGCGTCGGCGCTCAGCATCTCCGCCACGTGGCCGGTGGCGTCGCGGTCCACGGCCAGCCGCACCTGCTCCCACCGCAGCCACAGCCGCCAGCCGTCCTCCATCTGGTCGGCCACCTCCACGTCGACCACGCCGCTGCGCTCCCAGTGCCGCCGCCACCACGCCACCGACTTCCACTGCCAGAAGTCCGGCCGCCAGTACGGCCGCAGGTGGTCCGGCAGGTCGTCGAACCCGGCGGTGAGTCCCACCTCGGCGATCGCCACCACGCCGCCGGGCCGTACGAACCGGGCCAGGTAGGGCAGGTAGGTGTCGGCGGTGCCGAAGTACTCGTACGCGTCGATGCTCACCACCGCGTCGAAGTACCCCTCGGCGAACCTCAGGTCGTGCGCCTCGGTGTGGACCGGCAGCACGCTGTCGGCGCAGCCCGCCGCCCGGATCCGCTGCCAGTTGTCCCCGGGCGGGATCCACAGGTCCGCGGCCACCACCCGGACGCCGTACTCGCGGGCGAGGAAGATCGACGTCAGCGCCCTGCCGCAGCCGAGGTCCAGCACCCGCGACCCCGGTGGCAGGTCCACCGCCGGCCACAGCCACTCGGCAGCCACAGCGGGTTCGGACCCATCTCGTTGTCGACGATCCACTGCGGGTCGTACGCGGCCGCGCGCGGAAAGCGCGGCACCCGCAGCCGTGCCAGGACGTCCGCCTCCTCGGTCATCGCCCAGCCTGGTACCCGTACGTGGCCGCCTCAACGCCTTTCCGTGACGCCGGAGGGGCATCGGATCGCCGCGGCGCCACCGACCGGGCCGGGGCGCCGGACGGGGCGGCGGGACCGCGCGGCGTGTCCGTGCGCGACGCGGCGGTCACGCGCGCCGGCGTTCCACCCCGGGCGCCCGCCGCACGCTCTCGTAGACCTCCAGCAGCTGCCGGGTGACCACGTCCGGGTGGAAGGTCGACTCGTACCGGGTGCGCGCGGCCGCCGACCGGCTCGCCGCCTCGGCCCGGACCACGGGCAGGGCCGCGGCCACGGCCGCCACGGTGGGCTCCACCACCCAGCCGGCGTCGCCGACGAGGTACGGGATGCCACCCCGCGCGGTGCCCAGCACCGGGCGGCCGGCGGCCAGCGCCTCGATCACCACGGTCGGCAACACGTCCTCGCACGTGGAGGGCACGACCACCGCCGCGCTGGCGGCCAGGGCCGCCCGGGTCTCGGTCGGGTCGAGCCGCCCGGCGTAGGTCACGTCGGTGCGGGCACGGGCGACCCGCTCCACCAGCGGGCGCAGCGGCCCGTCGCCGGCGATCCGCAGCCTGCCCAGGGTCCCCTCCCGGTGCCGGGTCCACGCGTCCAGCAGCAGCTCCAGGCCCTTCTCCGCCGACAGCCGGCCGAGGAACAGCAGGTCGCCGTCGGGCGGTGGCGGGGACGGCGGCCCCGGGTCGGGCAGGGCGTTCGGCTTGACCACGATCCGCTCGTCCGGGATCCCGTACCCGCGCAGGTGCGCGGCGATCGCCGCCGTCGGGGCCAGGAACCGGTCCACCGAACGCCAGGTGCCACGGTGGGCGGCGAGCGTGACCGCCATCACCGCGCTCTGCGCCGCCGACCCGCGGTAGCAGCGGTGGATGACCGCCGGGAGGGCCAGCCGACGGCCCCGGCAGTCGTGGCAGATCCGGCCGTCGCGGAAGTAGATGCCGTTCGGGCACACCTGGCGGTAGTTGTGGGCGGTGTGCACCACCGGCACCCCGTACCGGTGTGCGGTGCGCACCACCGCCGGCGACAGCAACGGGTACGGGTTGTGCAGGTGCAGCACGTCGGGCCGGTGCCGGCGCAGCAGCTCGGCCAGCGCGCGCTGGGTGCCCGCGTTCCACAGCGGGGACAGGGGCAGCAGCACCCGGTCCCGCACCGGCAGCGACCCGATCTCGTCGGAGCTGCGCAGCAGCGGAAGCACCTCGACCCCGGCCGCGGTCAGTTGGGCGATCTCGGCGTCGACCACCCGGTTCTCGCCCGACGGCTGGGCCGAGCGGTACCGGTTGTGCGCCACCACCACCTTCACAGCGGCCGACGCTACCGTGCCCGGGCGAGGCGCGGTCCCGGGCCCGCCGGCGGGGGCGGCCGGCCCGGCCGGCGGCGGTGCGGCGCGACGCCCGGCCCGCGCGGCGGCGGTACCGTGGCAGGCGTGCCGGAGCTGCCCGAGATCGAAGCGCTCGCCGCCTACCTGCGGGAACGGGCGGTCGGGCGGACCGTCACCCGGGTCGAGGTGGCGGCCGTGAACGCCTGGAAGACGTACGACCCGCCGGTGTCGGCCGCGACCGGGCGGCCGGTGACCGGGGCGGGCCGGCACGGCAAGTTCCTCGACGTCCACCTCGGTGACGACCTCCACCTGGTCGCGCACCTCGCCCGGGCGGGCTGGCTGCACTACCGGGAGTCGCTGTCGCCGTCGCCGCTGCGCCTCGGCCGGGGCCCGGTGGCGGTGCGGGTCCGCCTGGACGACGGGTCCGGGTTCGACCTCACCGAGGCGGGCACCACCAAGCGCCTGGCCGTCTGGCTGGTGGCCGACCCGAAGCAGGTGCCGGGGGTGGCCCGGCTCGGTCCGGACGCGCTGACCGTGGACGAGCAGACGTTCGCCGCCCGCCTGCGTTCCCGCAACGGACAGGTCAAGAACGTCCTCACCAGCCAGGAGGTGATCGCCGGGGTGGGCAACGCCTACTCCGACGAGATCCTGCACGCGGCCCGGCTGTCGCCGTTCGCGCTCACCGGCCGCCTCACCGACGAGCAGCTGCGGACCCTGCACGCCGCCACGGTCCGTGTGCTCGCCGACGCGGTGGCCCGCTCGGTCGGCCAGCGCGCGGCGACGCTGAAGGCGGAGAAGCGGTCCGGCCTGTCGGTGCACGGGCGCACCGGACTGCCCTGCCCGGTGTGCGGGGACACGGTGCGGGAGGTGTCGTTCGCCGACTCCAGTCTGCAGTACTGTCCGAGCTGCCAGACCGGCGGGCGACCGCTGGCCGATCGCCGCTTCTCCCGCCTCGTGCGGTAGTCGCCAGGCCGTAGACTCCTGACGACATGACCACGAGTCTGCACCGCCCGGTCCATTCCAGCCGCCGCCCCGCCGCGCCGGCGGCCGAGAACGGGAAGGCCGCGCCGGCGGCCGAGAACGGGAAGACTGTGCCAGCCAGCGAGAGCTTCGAGATCATCCCGCCGGACCCGGCGGCCCGGCCCGCAAACGGCGTGCCGCGCAGCTCGTGGCGTCGGCCGCAGCGGCGCGCCTCCCGCTGGCACCGGCCGTACATCGCGGTGCTGCTGCTGCTCGACGCCCTGGGCGCGACGCTGGCCAGCGTCACCGCCATCTCGATGTTCGAGCAGGCGGACGCCGGTTTCCGCTCCGAGACGGTCGACCAGTGGTTCCTGCCCACGGCGTTCGGCCTGCTGCCGCTGACGTGGCTGGTCATGCTGTGGGCCAACGGCGCGTACGAGCGGCGCCACCTCGGTCTGGGCACCGAGGAGTTCAAGCGGGTCGCCCGGGCGGGGGTCGCGGTCGTGGCGACCGTGTCGTTCGTCCTGTTCGCCACCAAGATCGACGTCTCCCGGCTGGCGGTGACCACCGCCCTGGTCTCGGCCGGCCTGTACCTGCTCATCCTCCGGGCGGTCGCCAGGCGGGTCCTGCACCTGCTGCGCCTCCGCACCGGCAACGCCGCCCAGCGGATGCTGGTGGTGGGCACGCTGCCGGAAGCCCTGGAGATCTGCCGGGCCGTGTCCCGCACCCCGGCCGCGGGTCTGGTACCGGTGGGCATCCGCCTCAGCGACGGGTTCGCCGCCGCCCGCGGGGTGGTGACGCCCGTGCCGGTCTACCCGCCGCGCAAGGAGGTGCTGCCGCTGGTGCGGGAGCTGGGGGCGGACACGGTCGCGGTGTGCGGGTCCGCCAGCTCCGGCCCGGGTGAGCTGCGCCGGCTGGCCTGGGAGCTGGAGGGCACCGGGATCGACCTGCTGGTGGCGCCGCAGCTGACCGACGTCGCCGGCCCGCGGGTGCACGTGCGGCCGATCGAGGGGCTCCCGCTGCTGCAGGTCGAGGAGCCGACCCTGTCCGGGGTGGCGTGGCTGGTCAAGAACCTCATGGACCGGGTCCTGGCGGCGGTGGGGCTGGTGGTGCTCCTGCCACTGTTCGCGGTGGTCGCGATCGCCATCAAGGTCTCCGACCCCGGCCCGGTGTTCTTCCGCCAGGCACGGGTGGGGCACGAGGGGCGGATCTTCAAGGTGTGGAAGTTCCGCACCATGTACACCGACGCCGAGGAGCGCCGGGCCGCGCTCATGGACCAGAACGAGTCCGACGGCCACCTGTTCAAGATCCGTCAGGACCCGCGGGTGTTCCCGCTGGGCCGGTTCCTGCGCCGCACCTCGATCGACGAGCTGCCGCAGCTGATCAACGTGCTCGCCGGCGAGATGTCGCTGGTCGGACCGCGGCCGCTGCCCGCCGAGGACGGCGACTACCTGGGGGACGTGCGGCGGCGGCTGCTGGTCAAGCCCGGGATCACCGGGTTGTGGCAGGTGTCGGGCCGCTCGGACCTGTCCTGGGACGAGGCGGTACGGCTGGACCTGTACTACGTGGACAACTGGTCGCTCGCGTACGACCTGAGCATCCTGTGGCGCACCATCGGCGCCGTGCTGCGACGCAAGGGTGCCTACTGAGGCGCGGCGCGGGCTGCCCACCGACGAGCACCGGGCCGCGAGGGTGCCGGCGAGCCCAGCGCGGGGTCTGCCGGGGGCGCCTCCGTCGTCCACCCCGCGCCCTCCAAGCGGGAGCGCGTCCACGGTGCGGGGTGCCTCCGTCGGACGCCGACGTGACGCCGACGGCACCCGCCGACGCGGGTGTGCCTCCCGGGCGGACCGCCCGGTAGCCTGCCAACGATGGATCACGGTGGGAGCGCTCTCACGCTGCGAGGACTCACGAAGCGGTTCGGCGACACGGTCGCGGTGGCCGGGATCGACCTGGACGTGCCGGAGGGCTCGTTCTACGGCCTGCTCGGCCCCAACGGCGCCGGCAAGACGACCACCCTCTCGATGGCCGTGGGCATCCTGCGGCCCGACGCCGGCCGGGTGACGGTGCTCGGGGTCGACATGTGGGCCGACCCCGTGGAGGCGAAGCGTCGGCTGGGGGCGCTCCCGGACGGGGTACGACTGTTCGACCGGCTCTCCGGCCCCGAGCTGCTCGCCTACACCGGGCTGCTGCGCGGCATGGACCCGGACACCATCGACCGCCGGGCGGCCGAGCTGCTCGACGTGCTCGACCTCGCCAGCGCCGGCCGCACCCTGGTGGTGGACTACTCCGCCGGCATGCGGAAGAAGATCGGTCTGGCCTGCGCGCTGCTGCACGCGCCGCGGCTGCTGGTGCTGGACGAGCCGTTCGAGGCGGTGGACCCGGTCAGCGCGGCCCTGATCCGCGACATCCTGACCCGGTTCGTCGCCGGTGGCGGCACGGTGATCTTCTCCAGCCACGTCATGGAGGTCGTCGAGCGGCTGTGCTCCCACGTGGCGATCCTGGACCGGGGGGTGATCCGGGCGGTCGGCACGCTCGACGAGGTCCGCGGCGGGCGGACGCTGGAGGAGAGGTTCGTGGAGATCGTGGGCGGCCGGACCGCGACCGGCGAGGAGCTGTCGTGGCTGTGACCGCCGGTGCCGACGGCACGGTGGCCGCCGCCGGGGAGGCGGGCGGGCCGCCCCGCCAGGAGGATCCGGCACGTCCCGTGCCGCTGCGCCACTTCGCCCGGCTCCGGCTCCGGATCACCGCCAACGGGTTCCGTGGCCGCCCGTACCGGGTGGGGCTGTTCGTCCTCGGACTGCTGGTCGGCCTGTTCCTGAGCGCGGACGGGTTCATCCTGTTCGCGGTCAGCGCCGTGGTGGACCGGCAGGCCCAGTTGCTGATCATGGCCTTGGGCGGGGCGACCCTGGTCGTCGGGTCGGTGCTCATGCCGCTGCTCTGGTTCGGGATCGACGACACCCTCGACCCGGCCCGGTTCGCGCTGCTGCCGATCAGCCGCGGCCGGCTGGTGTGCGGGCTGCTGGTGGCCTCGGCGCTCGGGGTGCCGGCCCTCGCCCTGCTGGTGGCCACCTGCGGGTTGCTGGTGCCGGCGACCCTCCACGGCGGGCCGGCCGGGGCGGCCGTGCAGGCGGTGGGGGTGCTGCTCGCGCTGGCCCTGTGCCTGGCGGCCGGACGGGCGGTCACCACCGCCCTCGCCACCGTGCTGCGGTCCCGCCGGGCACGGGACCTCGCCTGGGTCCTGTTGGCCCTGCTGGCGGCCCTGGTCGGCCCACTGCAGCTGCTCGCGGTCTCCGCCGCGGGACGGGCGGACTGGGACCGCGTGGCGGCGGTGGCCCGGGTGATCGGATGGACCCCGCTGGGCGCCCCCTACACCGTGGGCCTGGAGATGGCCGACGGCCGGCCGTGGGCGGCGGCGACGAAGCTCGCCATCACCGCGGCCGCCCTGGCGGGGCTGCTGTGGTGGTGGTCCCGGTCACTGGAGTCGGCGTTGACCGGCGCGGCGCTCGCCGCGCCGACCCGGTCGCCCGATGCGGGCGCCCGCGCCACCGCGTCGCTGCTGCCACGGGCGCTGCCGTGGCTGCGCCCGACGCCGGCGGGCGCCATCGTCGCGCGTGAGGTCCGCTACCTGTGGCGGGACGCCAAGCGCCGGTCGAACATGATCATGATCTTCGTGATCAGCCTCTTCCTGCCGGTGGCGCTGCTCGGGGCCGGGTTTGGCGGCGGCGCGGAGACCGGCGCCGAGAGCGGCGTGTCCGTCGGCCCGTCCGACGCCGCCCACCCGTTGGCGGTCCTGATCACGATGCTGTTCATCGGCGCGTTCGTGACGTCGGCGCTGGCCAACCAGTTCGGGTACGACGGCACCTCGTACGGCACCCACCTGCTGATCGGCGTCCCCGGCCGGGTGGAGCTGCGCGCCCGCGCCGCCGCCTACTCCGTCTACCTGGTGCCGCTGCTGCTGGTGGTGGGCGTGGTCGCGCCCGTGGTGCAGGGCGCGCCGGCGATGATCCCGGCCGTCTGGGGAGTGGTGCTCGCGGCGTACGGCGCCGGGGTGGCGGTCAACGTGGTGGCGTCGGTGGTCGTGCCCTACCCGCTGCCGGAGTCCAGCAACCCGTTCGCGCTCGGATCGGGCGGGGCGGTCGCCAAGAGCGCGCTGGCGCTCCTGACGGTGGTGCTCGCCGGCGTGGTGGCGGCACCGGTGGTGGTGGCCGCCGCGACGCTCGACCCGTGGTCGTGGCTGGTCCTGCCGGTCGGCGCCGGCTACGGCCTGGGTGCGGCCGCACTCGGCGTCTGGCTGGGCGGAGGCGTGGTGGACCGGCGCGCCCCGGAGCTGCTGGCCGCCGTCACCCCGGGCCGGTGATCCCGCGGTCTCCGAGGGGCCCGGCGGGGTGACGCTCGGTCCCCGACGGGCCCCGCCGAGGGCGGAGGAGGATGCTCGCATGACCATCCACCACACCGACCCGTTCGCGACCCCCGAGCCGGACCGCTCGGTGGTACGCCGCCTGCGTGGGCGCCTGGTCGCGCCGGTGACGCTCTGGACGGCGCCAGGACCCGCAGGGCTGACCGTCTCGTCGGTACTCGTGGCCGAGGGGGATCCCGGCCGGCTGCTCGGCCTGGTGGACGAGGAGTCTGACCTGTGGCGGGCGGTGTCCGAGGCCGGACGGTTCGCCGTCTGCCCGCTGCGGGCTGACCAGCGGCTGCTGGCGGACCGGTTCGCCGGGCTCGCACCCGCTCCCGGCGGGCTGTTCGCCCAGGACAGGTGGATCGGGACCGACTACGGGCCGGTGCCGGCGGGGACCACCACGTGGGCGGGGTGCCGCCTGGACGACGGTCGCCCGTTCGGGTGGTCGATCCTGGTGGAGGCGACCATCGTGCACGTCGAGATCGGCGACGAGCAGTCCCCACTCTCCTACTACCGCGGCAGGTACCGGACCACCAACCGTTAGGCTGGCCGCCATGGTCGTCACTCAACGCTTCGGCGCCGGACACCGGGTGCTCGTCAGCGGAGGAGCCGGCTTCGTACCGTCCCACGTCATCGACGCCCTCATCGCGCGGGGCTGTGAAGTGGTGGCGTTGGACAACTTCATCACCGGCGCCGCGGAGAACGTCGCGCACCTGGACGACCACCCCGCCTTCACCCTGATCAGGCACGACGTGTGCGAGCCGCTGCCGGACCACCCGGCGCTCGCACGGCGGTTCGACGCGGTCCTACACATGGCGTCGCCGGCCAGCCCGACCGACTTCACGTCGCTGCCGGTGGAGATCCTGCGGGTGGGGTCGCTCGGCACGTTGCACCTGCTGGAACGCGCGCTCGCCGACCGGGCGAGGTTCCTGCTCGCCTCCACTTCGGAGGTGTACGGCGACCCGCAGGTCCATCCGCAACCGGAGTCCTACTGGGGCAACGTCAACCCGATCGGCATCCGCAGCCCCTACGACGAGGCGAAGCGGTTCTCCGAGGCCGCGACCATGGCGTACCGGCGCTCGCGTGGGCTGGACACGTGCATCGTGCGTATCTTCAACACCTACGGACCCCGGATGAAGGCCGACGACGGCCGGGCGATCCCCACCTTCATCAAGCAGGCGCTGCGGGGGGAGCCGCTGACCGTGCGCGGCACGGGCGAGCAGACCCGGGCCATCTGCTACGTGGACGACCTGGTCCGGGGCATCCTGCTGCTGCTCGACTCCACAGAGCCCGGTCCGATCAACTGCGGCACCGAGCACGAGATGTCGATCCGGGACCTGGCCGAGCGGATCGTGAAGCTCACCGGCAGCCGGTCGCCCATCGTCCACGTCGAGCGGGCCGCCGACGACCCGGAGATGCGTCGCCCCGACCTCACGCTGGCCCGCACCCGGCTGGGTTACGAGCCGCAAGTCGACCCGGACGAGGGCCTGCGCCGTACGATCGAGTACTTCCGGTCGCGGGTGCGGTGAGGCTGGCGGGCGGGGCGGCGCACGCCCCGTACCCTGGGGTCATGCCAGTCGAACCGCTGCCTCCGGCCAGTGGACGCGCCGCGGTCCCGCGCCCGGGTGAACGCGCGGCCTCGGGACGGATCAGCGGCCGTGCCGCCGTGCCCGTCCGGGAGTACGCCGAGGGGTACGCCGACGACGGCCGGGTCCCGCCCGGTGGCCCGCCGGCGCGCACCGGCCGGCCCCGGCGACGCTGGCGCCGGATCGCGGCGGTGACGGCGGTGGTCCTGGTCGTCGGCGCCCTGCTGGGCATAGGTGGCCTGCTGTGGTACGCGAACGACCTGGACGACAACATCAAGCGCACGGACGCGTTCCAGGGCATCGACCCGCAGGAGCGTCCGGTCAAGCCCATCGAGGGCACGTTCAACGCCCTGATTCTCGGTAGCGACTCGCGCGACCCGGAGGGCACCGAGGGCCCGTACCGGGCGGACACCATCATCCTGCTGCACGTCCCGGCCGACCGGAGCCGGGCGTTCCTCATCTCCATCCCGCGCGACCTGTGGGTCTTCATTCCGCCCACACCGGACGGCTCGCAGGGCGGGTTCGAGGCGAAGATCAACGCCGCCACCGCGTTCGGCGGCGTGCCGCTGATGGTGCAGACGGTGGAGAACTACACCGGCGTCCGGATCGACCACGTCATCCTGGTCGACTTCGCCGGGTTCGTGGAGGTCACCGACGCCCTGGGCGGGGTGGAGATGGACATCGAGCAGACCATCACGTCCATCCACGAGCCCTACCGGACGTTCGAGGCCGGCCGGCGGAAGCTCAACGGGGAGGAGGCGCTGGACTACATCCGCCAGCGGAAGCAGTTCCCCGATGGCGACTTCAGCCGGATGCGCCACCAGCAGCAGTTCCTGCGGGCACTGATGGACAAGGCCACCAGTACCGGCACGCTGACCAACCCGGCGCGGCTCAACGCGTTCCTGCAGACCGCCACCCGGGCGCTCACGGTCGACGAGGACCTGTCGCTCCTCGACGCCGCGATGACGTTCCGTAACCTGCGCAGCGACAACCTGACGTTCCTCACCAGCCCGCACGCCGGCACCGGCACGGCCGGAGGGCAGAGCGTGGTGTTCTCCGACGACGAGCGGGCGGCCGAGCTGTACGAGGCGGTGCGGCAGGACCGGCTGATGGAGTGGCTGGAGGCCAACCCCGACGCCGCCTGATCGGCGGCCCGGCCCGGCTCCCCGGGTCCCGCAGGCCGACGCCGGTCTGCGACCCCGCCGTCCGGTCCCGTTCCGGGGCCGCCCCCGCCGCCCGCCTGTCGTTCCGGTTCCGGTTCCGCTTCCGTTCCGGGGCCTGGTCCCGCCGACGGTCCTGTCCGACGTGGAGCCTGCCCGCGGCGGCCCGGGCGTGACGAAACCGCAGCGGTGACCGTAGAGTAGCCCTGCACATCGATGACCCACCCCAGTCGCCGACCCCTCGGCGCTCTCCGGACCCCTCAGGAGACGTAGATGTCGCCTTCGCGACAGCCCCGCGTGTACGGCAGGGCTGCCGGCGCGCGGGGTGGGTACGCGGATCACCGTCGGGACGCGGCCACGCCGTACCGGGACCGCCCGGAGCAGGCGGCGGGCTGGTACGGGTACGGGGCCGACGGCGCCGGTCCGGACGGCTACACCGACGCCTACGCTGACCGCGCCGGCTGGGACGCGTGGGACGGCGTGCCGGGATCCGAGCAAGTTAGCACTAACCCTGACTATTGGGATGATTCGGGCTCCCCGGACGATGCGTGGGGATACGGTACGCGCGTGCAGGCTACGGCTCAGGTCCCCGGCCGGGCGGCCACCGGCGGCGGCCGGCGCCCGCGGCGCACCCCGCGGTGGGCCGTGGCGACGCTGGTCTGCGGCGCGGTGCTGGCCCTCGTGAGCGGCGGCACGGCGGTGGCCAGTGCGCTGCTCATCGACCGCTACGCGAACAACATCCAGCAGGACAACCTGCTGGGTGGCGCCGCGGCTCCACCCGGGGAGGAGCTGACCGGCCCGATCAACATCCTCCTGCTCGGCACGGACGGACGGCAGGAGAAGACGGACGACGTCCGGTCGGACACGATCATCGTGCTGCACGTGCCGAGCACCCACGACCTGGGGTACCTCATCTCCGTCCCGCGGGACACGTGGGTCAGCGTGCCCGGCTACTGGGAGATGAAGATCACCGAGGCCTTCTACCACGGCAACCAGGAGGGCGGGTGGACCGGCGGCGCCCGGCTGGTGGCCGAGTCGCTGCACCAGCTCACCGGATTGAGGTTCAACGCCGCGGCGATTGTGAACTTCGGCGGCTTCCAGAGGATCATCGACGAGATGGGCGGGGTGGAGTTCTGCATCGACACCCCGGCCTACTCGGAACACCTCGTCCTCGTCGACGGCAAGCCGGTGGGGATCGGCAAGGCCCGACGGGAGGGCCTGGCGTACGAGCCGGTGCGGTATGAGGAGGGCTGCCGGCACCTGGAGGGCTGGCAGGCGCTCGACTACGCGCGGCAGCGCAAGACGTTGGAGTCGGGCGAGGGTGACTACGGCCGGCAGCGTCACCAGCAGCAGCTGCTCAAGGCCATGGCCGAGCGGGCGACCAGCGGGGACGTGCTGACCGACCTGGGGACCCTGGACCGGCTCATCATGGCCGCCGGAGACGCGCTGATCATCGACACGAACGGGGTCGACCTGGTCGACTTCGCGTGGACGTTGCGCCGGATCCGTCCCGGGAACCTGGTCTCCCTGCGGACCAACGGGGGCTGGTTCAACTCCGCCGAGATCGAGGGCCAGTCCGCGGAGAAGCTCGACGAGGTCAGCCTGGCGATGTTCCGGGCGGCGGCCAACGACACCATGGCGGCGTTCGTGCTGGAGCATCCGGAGGTCGTCAACCCCGACTCCGGCGGACCCCCGGCGAACGCCGGCCAGGACGGCGCGCCCCCGGAGGACGCCGGCCAGGAGACCGGGTAGCCCCGCTGCCCCCGGCGCACCTGCGCCGCGAGGCGCGTCCCGCCGGACCCCTTCGGGCGGGCCTCCGCGCACCGGCCCGGTCGTTAACCTGGGAGCATGCCGGCTGTCCGGGTCCCGTCGGTCACGGTGGCCCATCTCCCCGACGACGTGCACCTCGTCGACGTCCGCGAGGTGGACGAGTGGGCGGCCGGACACGCTCCCGGTGCACAGCACCTGCCGATGAGCCAGCTCGCCGGCAGGCTGACCGAGGTGCCGCGCGACCGTGAGGTGGTGGTGGTCTGCCGCTCCGGCCACCGCTCCGCCCACGTCGTGGCGTACCTGCGGCACCTCGGGTGGCACAACGTCCACAACCTGGACGGCGGCATGCAGGAATGGGCCGCTGCCAGCCGGCCCATGGTCGCCGAGGGCGGCGGTCCGCCGCAGGTGCTGTGAACGGCTCCGGGGAGCGCGTCGGTGGCGGGCGGGCCGGTCCCGCCGGTCCCGCGTGGCCATCGCACGCGCCGCACGCGGGACCGCACGCGCCGCACGCGGGACCGCACGCGCCGCACGCCGGACCGTCACGCCCGTCCGACGCCGCGTGGCCGCACCCCCCGCGGGCCGGCCTCCCGCTGGTCTTCGCCCACCGGGGATCCTCCACCGGCCTGCCGGAGCACACCCTCGAGGCGTACCTGCGCGCGATCGAGCAGGGCGCCGACGGCGTGGAGTGCGACGTGCGGCTGACCCGGGACGGGCACCTGGTCTGCCACCACGACCGCCGGCTGGGTCGCACCAGCAACGGCCGCGGCGCGGTCAGCCGCCGGCGGCTCGACGAGCTCGACCGGCTGGACTTCGGGTCATGGGCGGGGGCCGCGCCCGCGCCCCTGCTGACCCTGGACACCCTGCTGAGCGCCGTGCGGGGCACGGGCCGGCCGCTCCACCTGTTGATCGAGGTGAAGATCCCCGACCGGTACGGCCAGCGGGTGGAGCACCGGCTGGTCGCGCTGCTGCGCCGCCACGGGCTGGTGCCGCCCGCGCCGGACGACCCGCTACGGGTCAGCGTCATGTCCTTCTCGCCGGTGACGGTCCGCCGGATCCGCCGGCTCGCACCCAGCCTCCCGACCGTGCTGCTGCTGGCGCTCCTCCCGCCGGGGGTCCGGTTCGGTCGCCTGCCCGCCGGCGCGGAGGTGGCCGGGCCGAGCCTGCGGCTGGTGCGGTCCCGGCCCGGACTGGTGCCGGCGCTGCAGGCGGCCGGCAACCGCGTGTACGTGTGGACCGTGAACGAGCCCGCGGACGTCGACCTGGTGGTGTCCCGCGGCGTCGACGGCATCATCACCGACCAGCCCGCCGAGACCCTCGCCCGGCTCGGCCGGTGATCCGTGCCGCGGACCTCCCGGTTGGGCGGCACGGCCGGTCCGCCCGGCCGACGGCCGCGAAGGGGCACGCTGGTACCGTCGCATCCGTTCACGGCGTTGCCGGTGTGGTGACCGTGGCGGTGAGCGCCATGGGCCCGACCTGACGGTGTGGCCGGTCTGCGGTACCGTCGATGCGAAGCCGCGCACTCCGGGGTGCGCGGCGCTCAGCGAAGCGGAAGGTCAGGATGTCTGCGGCGGTGGCCGAGCGGAGCTGGTGCGTGGTGGTGCCGCACCACGCCCGCGGCGCCCGCCTGGCCCGCCACCGGCTCGCGGCCGAGCTCGGCCCGGTGGTTCCGCCCACGCTGCTCGCCGACACCGTGGCCGTGCTCGCCGAGCTGGTCGGCAACGCCATCCGCCACGCGGAGCCGTTGCCGGGTGACGTCGTCCGGGTGACCTGGCGCCTGCACCCGCGGGACGGCCGCGCCGTCGCCTCGGTCCGGGTCACCGACGGCGGGTCGCCGCTGTCGGCGCCGGCGGTCCGCGCGGTTCGGCCGGAGGCTGTGGACGGCCGCGGCCTGCGGATCGTCGCCGCCCTCTCCGACCGGTGGGGAGTGGAGGTCGACGGCCTGGGGCAGACGGTGTGGGCTGAACTCTCCCGGCCGACGGACGACTACTAGGCTCGGGCGGGTGAGCAGACGACGTGCCCGTCGCACGGCGCGGCGCGGTGAGCGGGTCGAGACCCGGCAACGCCGCCGCGACGTGTTCGTCCCGCGCCCGTTCGCCGGCCTCGCCGACGAGCCGGAGTGGGTGGCGCTGCGGGAGTTCGTCCCGTCCGCCACCGCACCCCTGCGGCTGGCGCCCGACGTCGAGGCCGCCCACGGGTCCCGCCCGGTGACGCTGGCGACGCTGCTGCCCATGGCCTTGCCGGCGATGGTCCGCAGCGACGGCAGTGTCATGGTGGGGCTCCAGCGCGAAGGGCGCTCCGGGGACGTCAGCCGGGACATCGCCGCCGCGCTGCTGGCCGCGCTCGCGGCCGAGGAGCCCGGCCCGCTGGCCGTCGCACCCGCGGACGGCGAGGGACCGCGGCTGCAGGACCTGCTCGTCGACGGCCCGCTCGAGGTCACCGTCCACGACGACTTCGGGTTCTGGCGGGACGAGCAGCTGGACGATCCCGACGTGGCCGCCTCGATGGAGCGCGCCAACGCCTCGGTCTACCCGACCGTGCGCATGGCCGCCGTCAGGGCGGCGTACTGGTGCCGCATGCCGCAGCGGGCCCACCTGCGGTGGACCCTGGCGGAGCCCGAGAAGGTGGCGTTGACGGCGCTGGCGCGGGTGGGTGGCGCGGGGGGTTTGAACCTGGACGGGGCGATCCGGTTCGCCGGCATGTTCCGGGCCCACGGCCTGCTGGTCCCGGTCTGGGACCTGCCGCGTGACGACCCGGCGGAGCGGTGGGAGAAGCCGCTGGCGGCGTTCGCCCAGCGGTACGCCAGCGCGCTGGAGAGCGACGCCGAGCTCACCGCCGCCGAGCGTCGGGCGTGGCAGGGCCTGGTGGCCCGCCAGGTCACCCTCCGCTGACCGGCCGGCCACCGGCTCGCGTTCCCTGACCGTGGACCGTCAGCCCGCCCCCGGACGCCGGACCGTCGGCCCACCTCCTCCTGACCGGCCGTTCGCCCACCCTCCGCTGCGCACGAGCCGTCGACCACCCCGGCGGCCGTGGCCCGGTCGGCCGGGGCCGGCGGCGGAACGGTCAACCGACCGGGTCCCGCGCGAGCGGGCACGACATGCACCGTGGGCCACCACGCCCGGACCCCAGCTCCGAGCCGGGGATCCGGATCACCTCGATGCCGGCCCGCTCCAGCTGCGCGTTGGTCTCCACGTTGCGCTCGTAGGCGACACACAGGCCGGGAGCGATCGCCAGCGTGTTGTTGCCGTCGTCCCACTGCTCCCGCTCCGCCGTCACCGGGTCCAGACCGGTGTCGATGACCCGCAGGCGCTCGACCCCCATCGCCTCGGCGGCCGCGGCCAGGAACGGCTGCGGCCCTGTCACCCGCAGGTCGTCGGCCTCGGGCGTGACGGTGTACGCCACCAGGGAGTCCGCCACGGCCGGGTACATCAGGACCGTGTCGACGTCCACCATCGTGAGCACGGTGTCCAGGTGCATGGTGGCCCGCTGCTGCGCGACGGGTACGACCAGGACGGCGCGGGCCAGGTCGGCGGCGAACACGCGCCGGGCCAGCCGTTCCGCTCCGGCCGGCGTGGTCCGCTCGCCCACCCCCACCGCCACCACCCCGGGCGACAGCAGCAGCACGTCGCCGCCCTCCACCGGTTCCAGGTGGCGCTCGTACACCAGGGAGGTTCCGCTGAACCTCGGGTGGTGGCGGTAGACGGCCTGGAACAGGGCGCTCTCACGACGCCGCGCCGGCATGGCGAGGCTGGCGACCCCCGCGCGGTCGCGGATCCACATCGACGGGTCCCGGGTGAACAGCAGGTTGGGCAGCGGGGTCAGGATGAACTCCCCCGGATCCATGAGCGTGTGCACCAGGCCGCCGTGCCGCCCCGGGCCGAGCACCGGCCGCAGCTCCTCGTGGGCCAGGCCCGCCACGAGCAGCTCCGCCAACCGGTCGGGGTCGAGATAGGACATGTACTCGGCTACCCGGCGGCGCAGCGTGTCGCCCAGCCGGGCGTCGGACAGGACGGTCCCGGTGAGCTCGGCCCGCGCCTGGTCGATGGAGAGCACCTCGCGCAGGAGGTCGTCCAGGTAGAGGACCTCGACGTCGTGGTCACGCAGGACCTGGGCGAACGCGTCGTGCTCCTCCTGCGCCCGCGCCACCCACGGAATGCCGTCGAACAGCAGGTAGTCGCTGTTGCGGGGGGTGAGCCTCGCCAGCTCACGACCGGGGCGGTGCAGCAGCACCGAGCGCAGGCGGCCGACCTCGCTGTCGACGTAGTGGGCCACGGCATCACCCTAGTCCGGGGCCGACCGGGCGAGGGCGGACATCCGTCAACGGCAAGACGTCAATTGATCAGGATGACAGCATGGACGCGTACGGGGCCGGTCACGTACCGTAGTCTAAAGGGCAGCATCGACGACGGAGGCCCCCCAGAATGACCGTCCACTCCGCCAGCCGAGCCCGATATCCCCTCGGTTCCGTTGTATCCCGTCCCCGCCCGCAGACCCCCCTCGCCGCCTGGGCCCGCGAACGCCTCACCGGCCGCGTCCGCCGCCGGGTCGAGGGCGTGGCCCGGCGCGCCGCCACCCGCCTCGGCCAGCACCTCGGCCCGGCCTGGCGGGTGGTGCACCCTCCCGACCCGGACCCCGGCGCGGTCGGCGACGACCATGCCGGCTTCGTCGCCATCGGCCCCAGCGGCGTGTTCGCCGTCTCCGTGGTCGACCACGGCCGGCAGCGCGTCATGATCGCCGGCGACGTCATCCAGATCCAGGGCCGGCGTCCCCCGTACGTCGCCCGGGCACGCCGGTACGCCCGCCGGATCCGCAACGCGCTCACCGACGCGGTGGGCACGAATGTGCCGGTGGTGGCGGTGCTCACCTTCGCCGGCTCCGGCGCCATCAGCGCGCACGGCCTGCCCACCGGCTGCCTGGCGGTGTCCCTCCGGGAGCTCGGAGTGGTGCTGCGGGCAGCCAAGCAACGCATCGCCCCCGAGACGGCGCGCAAGCTCGCCGAGGTCGCCGCGCACCCTCTCACCTGGCGGAACAGGGGAGGCACACGCCACGACACCGCCCGGTGACAGGGCCGTGGCCTCCCGGTAGCCTCACCTCAGGCGCGGTACACGCGATGGGAGGTGTGGTGACCCACGTCGAGCTCTCGCTGACCGACGCCGCCGCGGTCCTGCGGCCGCACCCGGCCACCGGACCATGGCCCGGCCTCGACCGGTGGGCCTCGGTGGCGGCCGACGCCCTGGAGCCGTGCCTGGTCCTGGATGCCCACGCCACGCTGGTCGCAGTGTCGCCGGCGGCCGCCGCGCTGACCGGGATCACCGATCCCGTGGCGGCTCTGGGACAGAACCTGCGCGAGGTCATCGGTCCGCTGCTCGACTTCGGCCCCCACCCGGGGCCGTTGCCGGAGCAGGAGGTCGAGCGCATCCCCCCGCTGCTGGCGCTCTCCTCCGGCATGATGGCGCGCGGGCTGCTGCGCATCGGCGACCGGTCGGGCGGGCGGCCGGTGACGCTGGACGCGGTGTCCACCCCGCTGACCGACGGCGCCGGGGTCGTCGGGTCGCTCACCTTCCTCGCGCGGATCTGACCCGGCCGCCTGCGGGCATCGACGGACCTCTGGCGCCGGCTCGACGGGCGGGGCGCCCTCGCCGCGACGACCGCCTCCCTCCGTCCGCCGATTCGGCCGGTCGCGACGGACGGCACGCATCCGGCGTCGGGACCTACCATGGGCGCTGTGCCGCAGCGTTCGCGTCACTCCACCGCCGCCACGCTCACGCTGGTGGCGGTGCTGACGATGGTCGCCGCCTGCGGTGAGCCGCCGCAGGTGGCGCCGACCCCGACCGGACCGTTGCTGCCCTCGCCGCAGACCTCCGGTCCGTCCACCTCTCCGCCACCGCCCACGCTCGGCCCGGGCAGCTTCACGCCGCCGGCCGGGCGGGCGGTCAGCTGCGGCGGCGAACCATCGGCGGAGGAGATTCTCGACCTGCTGCGGGAGGAAGGGCTGCTCACCGGCGACACCGAGGCGACCGTGGCCGAGGGTCCCCTCTGCGAGCAGGACTGGCAGTACACCGTCATCGAGGTCCCCGACCGGGACCCGTTGCAGGTGGTCACCTCCGGAGATCCCGGCGACCTCACCCTCGTCACGGCCGGCACCGACGTCTGCACGGTCGACGTACGGGTCCGGGCGCCCGACGGCATCCGGGTGGCCGCCTCGTGCGTAGGCTGAGGTCATGCCGGGGGTACCGCCGACCCGCTTCACCTATCTCGGCCCGGAGGGCACGTTCGCCGAGCAGGCCCTGCTCACCCTGCCCGCGGCGCGGCGCGGCACGCGGGTGCCGGCGCGCAGCGTACCGGAGGCGCTGGACGCGGTCCGGTCCGGTGACGCCGACGCCGCGCTCGTGCCGCTGGAGAGCTCCCTGGGTGGCGCGGTCGGCGTGACGCTCGACGAGCTCGCCGCCGGCGAGCCGCTGATCATCAGCCGGGAGATCGTGATCCCGGTCGAGTTCGTGCTGGCCGCGCGGTCGCCGACGCCGCTGGAGTCGGTCCGTACCGTCGCCGCCCACCCGCACGCCTCCGCGGCGTGCCGGCGGTGGCTGCGGGACCACCTGCCGGACGCCGTGCTGGTGGACGCGCTGTCGAACGGGGCGGCCGCCGCCGACGCCGCGAGCGGCCGGTACGACGCGGCGATCTGCGCGCCGATCGGCGCGCGCCGGCACCGGCTCACCGTCCTCGCCGACAAGATCGCCGACCGGCCGGACGCGGCCACCCGGTTCGGGCTGATCACCCGCCCCGGACCGCCGCCGGAGCCGACCGGCGACGACGTCACCTCGCTGGCGGTCTACATCGCCCACGACCGGGTAGGGGCGCTGCTGGCCGTGCTGATGGAGCTGGCCGTCCGCGGGATCAACCTGACCAGGATCGAGTCCCGGCCGACCGGGGAACGGCTGGGTCGGTACATGTTCTTCCTGGACTGTGCCGGGCACGTGGCCGAGGCCCGGGTCGGCGAGGCCATGCAGGGGCTGCGACGGATCTGCGCGGACGTGCGCTTCCTCGGCTCGTACCCGCGCGACCGGAACGGCACCGGCGAGCCACCCGTGCCGGCGCCGCCGGGCCTGTCGGACCAGGACTTCCGCGACTCGGCGGAGTGGCTCGCCCGGATCCGCGCCGGCCGGATCACCTGACCGGCACCACGCCGGCCGGGCGCCGACCGCCACCGCACGGGCGGCGCCCGGTCCGCCCCGCCGGCCGGAGTCGACTCCCACCCGCTGCTCGCACCACGTCGACGGACCGGCCGACCGGCACCTCGCCCATCGCCCCGACCGCACCGCGCCGGCGGACACGCCATCGGCACCCTGGCGCCCGGTCCGTCCCGTACCGGTCGGGTACCTCGTCGCGCCGGGGACACCCACCGGCTCCGGTTCCGGATCCGGACGGGCGACGCAGACCGCCCCGGTCGGGGTCCGGTCAGGCCCAGCCGAGCTCGTGCAGCCGCTCGTCGTCGATCCCGAAGTGGTGCGCGATCTCGTGCACCACCGTGATGGCGACCTCCTCGACGACCTCCTCCTCGCTGTTGCACAGCCGCAGGATCGGGTTGCGGTAGATGGTGATCCGGTCCGGGAGCACCCCGCCGTAGTGCCAGCCGCGCTCGGTCAGCGCGTGGCCCTCGTACAGGCCCAGCAGCTCGGCGTCGCCCTCCGCCTCGTCCTCGACGAGGATGACGACGTTGTCCATCATGTCCAGCAGCTCGCCGGGGATCTCGTCGAGCGCGTCGCGGACCAGCTCCTCGAACCGTTCCCGGCTCATCTCCACCGGCACTCCGACCGCCTCCCCTCGACCGGATACGGCGGCCAGGACCGTCAGGCCAACCGGGCCGACAGGGTGATCTCCGTGCCGGGTGCCAGCAGCCGCGAGATCGGACAGTTGGCCTTCGCGGCCTCGGCGTGACGGACGAACTCCTCGGCATCGATGCCGGGCACGTCGCCGACCGTCTCCAGCTCGATGCGGGTCACCGTGAAACCGGCGTCGGTCCGCTCCAGGTGGACCTTCGCCGACGTCTCCACTGACGTCGGCGGGTGCCCGGCGTCGGTGAGCAGCTTGGACAGAGCCATGGAGAAGCAGCCGGCGTGCGCGGCACCGATCAGCTCCTCCGGGTTGGTGCCCTCCCCCTCCTCGAACCGGGAGCTGAACGAGAACCTGCCCTCGTACCCGCCCTTCCCGGTACGCAACGTGCCGCTGCCCTCGGTGAGCGTCCCGGTCCAACGGGCTGACGCGTGTCGAATAGCCATGTCCACACCTTAACCGGGGCCGCGGACCGGTCCGGGGCACCGCGGCCGCAGCGGACGCGGGCCGACGGCAGCGGTCAGCCCGACAGCAGGTTGTCCAGCCAGACCGCCACGCCGTCCTCGTCGTTGGTGAGCGTGACCTCGTCGGCGAGGGCGAGGACCTCCGGGTGGGCGTTTGCCACCGCCACGCGGCGCCAGCCGGCCCAGGTGAACATCGGCACGTCGTTGGGCATGTCGCCGAAGACCAGCACCTCGCCCGGGTCCACGCCGAGCGCCTCGGCCACCACGGCCAGCCCGGTGGCCTTGTCCACCCCCGGCGGGCAGATCTCCACGTACCCCAGGCCGGCCTGGGTGAGCGAGGCGACGGTCGGGGGTACCACCTCGCGACCCAACCGCACCAGCTCGTCCACGTCGCCGTTGACCTGGATGAACGCCTTGATCACGTCACGAGCGAGCAGCCGCTCCCGGGGGACCCGCACCACCGGTTCCGGCCACGGCCAGGTGATCTCGCCGTCGCACAGCAGCGGTGCGTCCGCGTCGTCCCGCTCCTCCACCACGACCGTCAGCGGGCCGGTCCGGCGTTCCAGCCGCTCCAGCACGCTCACCAGCGCCTCCCGGCGCAGGCGGACGTCCAGCAGCACCTCCGGTGCGCCGTGGGAGGGCAGGTGGACCACCCGGCCGCCGCCGGCGAGCACCAGGTGCCCGGCGGACGGGAGGTCCCGCCGGGTCAGCTCGAGCAGCCGCGGCCCCCGACCGGTCGCACCGACCACCCAGATGCCCGCCGCCCGCACCCGCTCCAGGACCTCGTGGCTGTACCGGGAGACGGTGTCGTCGCTGCGTACCAGCGTGCCGTCGAGGTCGGTGGCGACCAGCTTCGGCAGTCCCCTTCGGGACATCGGCGCACCTCCTCGCGGGACGGGCCAGTAACCATACCCCGCCCGGGTGGCCGCGACCGCCGGTTGACCGGGCGGGTCGACCAGGGCGTTGGCCACCAGCGCCCACCAGAACCGGGGCGCGACCGCGAGCCCCACCAGGAGGACGCCGCTGAGCGCGAGCGTCGCCGCCAGGCCGGGTAAAGTGCGGAACGGTCCCGGGTAGCGACCGGCGACCGCACTCGCCACCAGGCCGCCGACCCCCGCCGCGCCGAGCACCAGCCCGAGCTGGAACGCCGACAGCGACAGCTCCCGCTCGGCGAGCACGATGAGGGCGAGCACCACGCTCGCCCCGTGCGCGCTCAGGGCGACGAGCCCGACCTGTACGGTCCGCTGGGTCGGGTCGCGCAGCACCGCCAGGTACGGTCGCCAGGCGCCCCGGACGCCGGTGCCCGGTCGGGGCCGGTCACCCCGGCCGCCACGGTTCCGGTCGGCCACGGGCCCCGACGGCGTCCGCCGGCGACCCGGTTCCGGACCGCCTCACCGGACCGGCTTCAGCACGTCCCGCCCCAGGTACGGCTGGAGCGCCCGCGGTACCCGTACCGAGCCGTCCGGCTGCTGGTGGTTCTCCAGCAATGGGATGATCCAGCGGGTGGTGGCGGCCGTGCCGTTGAGCGTCGCCGCGATCCGCGTCCGCCCCTCCTCGTCGCGGTAGCGCACGTTCAACCGGCGGGCCTGGTAGGTGGTGCAGTTCGAGGTCGAGGTCACCTCCCGGTAGCGACCCTGGGACGGGATCCACGCCTCGCAGTCGTACTTGCGGGCGGCGCTGGCGCCCAGCTCGCCGGCGGCCACGTCGATCACCCGGTAGGGGAGCTCGAGCAGCGACAGCAGCTCCTCCTCCCAGGCCAGCAGGCGCAGGTGCTCCTCGTGCGCCTCCTCCGGCCGGCAGAAGACGAACATCTCCACCTTGTCGAACTGGTGCACCCGGAAGATGCCCCGGACGTCCTTGCCGTGGGACCCGGCCTCCCGGCGGAAGCAGGTCGACCACCCGGCGTACCGCAGCGGCCGGGACAGGTCCAGGATCTCCCCGCTGTGGTACGCGGCGAGCGACACCTCCGACGTGCCGACCAGGTACAGGTCGTCGGCCTCCAGGCGGTAGACCTCGCTGGCGTGGGCACCGAGGAACCCGGTGCCCTCCATCGCCTCCGGCTTGACCAGGACCGGCGGCACCACCGGGGTGAAGCCGTGCGCGACCGCCTGCGCCATCGCCAGCTGCAGCACCGCCATCTGCAGCAACGCGCCCTGACCGGTCAGGAAGTAGAACCGGGATCCGGAGACCTTGGCACCCCGCTCCACGTCGATGGCGCCCAGCAGCTCGCCCAGCTCCAGGTGGTCGCGCGGCCGGTCCAGCTCGGGCGGCTCGCCGACCTGGCGGAGGACCCGGTAGTCCTCCTCCCCACCGGCGGGCGCGCCCTCCTCCACAATGTTCGGAACGGCCAGGTGCGCGGCGCGCAGCCGGCGCTCGGCTTCCGCGACCTCCGCCTCGGCGGCCTTCACCTTGGCTGCCAGGTCCCGGGTGCGTTCGATCAGCTCCGCCTTCTCCGCGCCGGTGGCCTTCGGCACCCGCTTGGACAGCTGCTTCTGCTCCGCCCGCAGCGCCTCGAACCGTTGCACGGCCTCCCGGCGGGCCGCGTCCGCGCTCAGCAGCTCGTCGACCGCCTCCACCGGCTCCCCCCGGGCCACCTGGCTGGCGCGGACGGTGTCCGGATCCTCCCGCAGCAGACGTAGGTCGATCACCCCAGGAAGCCTATCGGCCGGCCGGACCGGTCACGAGCCAATATCCCGCCGCCGGCGGTCGGGCCGTACGCTCTCGACGTGGCCGGTGAGACCGCGCAGACCCTCGACCGCGGGTTGCGCCTGCTGCACCTGGTGGCGGACGCGCCCGGTGGACTGACGGTGACGGAGGCCGCCGCACGGCTGGGCGTCGGCCGGACCGTGGTGTACCGGCTGGCGGGCACGCTGCAGGCGCACGGCATGATCAGGCGCGACGGTTCCGGGCGCCTGCGGCTGGGCACCGGCGTGCTGCACCTCGCGCTGCGGGCGCAGCCGCTCATCGCCGAGGCCGCCCGGCCGGTGCTGCGGCGTCTGGCCGAGCAGGTGGGCGCCACCGCGCACCTGACCGTGGCCGAGGGCGGCGAGGCGGTGGCGCTCGCCGTGGTGGAGCCGAGCTGGACCACGTTCCACGTCGCGTACCGGACCGGCTCCCGTCACCCGCTGGAGCGGGGCGCCGCGGGCCGGGCGATCCTGGCCGGACAGCGCGGCGAGCGCGGGTGGATCACCTCCGCGGGCGAGCTGCAGGAGGGCGCGTACGGGGTGGCGGCGCCGGTCTGCGGCGTCGAGGGCCTCGACGCGAGCGTGGGTGTGGTGGCGCTCGGCCGGCTGGACCCCGCCTCGGTCGGGCCGCACGTCGTGGCCGCCGCGGAGGCGCTCGCCCGGGCCCTGAGGTGAGGACGCCTCAGGACGCGCCCCGGCCGGTCATGCGCAGGACGTCCAGGACCTCCTCCAGCTCCTCGGCCGAGATCCGGCCGGCCTCGACGTGGCCCCGTTCGATCACGACCTCGCGGATGGGGCGGCCGGAGGCGAGCGCGAGCTTGGCGATGACCGCCGCCTCCTCGTAGCCGAGGTACCGGTTGAGCGGCGTGACGATCGACGGCGAGCCCTCCGCGTACGCCCGGCACACCTCCTCGTTGGCGGCCAGGCCGGCCACCACCTTGTCGGCCAGCAGCCGGCTGACGTTGGCCAGCAGGCGGATCGACTCCAGCAGGTTGCGGGCCATCACCGGCAGCATGACGTTGAGCTCGAAGTCGCCCTGGGAACCGGCGAACGCCACCGCCGCGTCGTTGCCGATGACCTGCGCGCACACCTGGCGGACCGACTCGCACACCACCGGGTTGACCTTGCCCGGCATGATCGACGACCCGGGCTGCAGGTCGGGCAGGATGAGCTCCCGCAGCCCGGCCCGCGGGCCGGAGCCCATCCAGCGGATGTCGTTCGCGATCTTGTAGAGACCGACCGCCACGGTGCGCAGCTGCCCGGAGGTCTCCACCAGCGCGTCTCGGGCGCCCTGCGCCTCGAAGTGGTTGCGTGCCTCCGACAGGGGCAGGCCGGTCTCCTCCCGCAGCATGGCGATCACCGCGGCGGCGAAGCCGGGCGGGGCGTTGACACCGGTGCCGACCGCGGTGCCGCCCAGCGGCAGCTCGCCGAGGCGCGGCAGCACGGCCTCCAGCCGCTCGATGCCGTACCGCACCTGCGCGGCGTACCCGGAGAACTCCTGGCCGAGCGTCACCGGGGTGGCGTCCATGAGGTGGGTACGCCCGGCCTTGACCACCGTCGCGAACTCCTCGGCCTTGGCCTCCAGCGTGGACCCCAGGTGCCGCAGCGCCGGCAGGAGCTGGTGGAGCACGCCGTCCGCGGCTGCCAGGTGGATGGAGGACGGGAACACGTCGTTGGAGGACTGGGAGGCGTTGACGTGGTCGTTGGGGTGCACCCGCCGCCCGCCGAGGCGGGCCGAGGCGAGGGCCGCCAGCACCTCGTTCATGTTCATGTTCGACGAGGTGCCCGAACCGGTCTGGAACACGTCGACCGGGAACTGGTCGTCGTACGTGCCGGCCGCCACCGCCTCGGCGGCCGCGGCGATGGCGTCGGCGATTTCGGGGTCGAGAACCCCCAGCGACGCGTTGACCCGCGCCGCCGCGCCCTTGATCCGGGCCAGCGCGTGGATCTGCGCCGGCTCCAGGCCGCGCCCGGAGACCGGGAAGTTCTCCACCGCCCGCTGCGTCTGCGCACCCCACAGGGCGTCGGCGGGTACGCGCACCTCGCCCATGGTGTCGCGTTCGATCCGGTACTCGGTCATGGGCCTATCGTGCCCCGCGCGCGAGCCGGGACGGCCAGGTCGGCGGATTCACGCCGGGCACCGTGGCGGGCGTGCCGCCGGGCCACGAGCCGGCTGGCGGCGGCCGCCGCC
>VSBZ01000010.1:0-47672 GCA_047459215.1 Micromonosporaceae bacterium
ACCGGACGACCACGCCGCACCGGCTTTGTGGGACGCGTCGCACCCGCCGCCGGGCTACCGGTCCAGCAGCGGGCCGAGCCCCACGGTCAGGCCGGGACGCCGACGGACCTCGCGGATCGCCAGCAGCACCCCGGGCATGAACGACGTGCGGTCCAGCGAGTCGTGCCGGATGGTGAGAATCTCCCCCGGGGCGCCGAACAGGACCTCCTGGTGGGCCACCAGGCCACGGGCGCGCACCGAGTGCACCCTCACCCCGTCGACCACGGCGCCGCGCGCCGTCGCGTCGCCAGTGCTGGTCGCGTCGGGCATCGGACCCAGGCCCGCCGCCGCCCGTGCCCGGGCGACCAGGCGGGCGGTCTGCATCGCCGTACCGCTCGGTGCGTCCACCTTGTCCGGATGGTGCTGCTCGATGATCTCCACCGACTCGTAGAAGCGCGCGGCACGTTCGGCGAACTCCATCATCAGGACCGCGCCGATCGCGAAGTTCGGGGCGATCACCACGCCCACCTCCGGCTTGTGCTCCAGCCACGAGCGCACCCGGGCCAGGCGCTGCTCGGTGAAGCCGCTGGTGCCGACGACCGCGTTGATGCCCTGCTCGATGCACCAGTGGAGGTTGTCCATCACGACGTCCGGGGTGGTGAAGTCCACGACCACCTCGGCGCCGGCGTCGGAGGCGTTGAACAACCAGTCCCCCTGGTCGATCATGGCGACCAGCTCCATGTCCGGAGCCGCGTCGACCGCGCGGCAGACCTCGGTGCCCATCCGGCCCCGGGCGCCGAGCACGCCCACTCTGATCTGCTCCGGCGCCTGCGCGCCGGCCGGTTCCCTCGTCGCTGATTCCTCGCTCACGCGCACAACCTAGCCCACATCGGGACGAGGTGTGGCCGGCCACGGCGTCCGCGGCGCGCGGCGCGGCTCAGTCGACCGCCAGCTCGGCCGGGTCGACCGGGCCGATCGCCGCCAGCGTCAGCGGACCGGACAGCAGCTGCGCGGCCAGGTCGTTGACCTGCGCCCGGGTCACCCGGTCGACCCTTGCGCGCAGCTGGTCCACGGTGAGCAGCCGGTCGTGGAGCAGCTCCCCCTTGCCCAGCCGGGTCATCCGCGCACCGGTGTCCTCCAGGTCCAGCGCGAACGAGCCGGCGAGCATGCCCTTGCCCCGTGCCAGCTCGGCCTCGGTGACGCCGTGGCGGCACATCCGCTCCAGCTCCTCCCGGACGATCCCCACCACCTGGTCGGCCTTCCCCGGCGCGCACCCGGCGTAGATGCCGAGCATCCCCGTCTCGGCGTAGAGGTGGGTGTAGGAGTAGCAGGAGTACGCCAGTCCCCGCTGTTCCCGGACGACCTGGAACAGGCGGCTGGACATGCCGCCACCCAGGATGTTGTTGAGCACCCCCAGCGCGAACCGGCGCTCGTCGCTGCGGCCGAACGTCGGGACCCCGGCCACCAGGTGGGCCTGCTCGGTGTCCCGCTGCTCGACCCGACCACCGCCCACCACCGGGGGCGGCCGCCGCCCGCGACGGGGCGGGGCGGGCTCGGCGGTGCCGTCGCCCAGCGCCGTGCCCGCCAGGGCGCGGCGCACCAGCCGTACGACCGTGTCGTGGTCCAACCGCCCCGCCGCAGCGACCACTGTCGACGGTGCGGTGTAGTGCCGCCGGTAGTAGCCGTAGATCTGGCGCCGGGTCATCGGCGCAATCGTCTCGACCGTGCCGATGACCCGGCGGCCCAGCGGGTGCGAGCCGTACAGGGCGCGCGCGAACAGGTCGTGCACCTCCTCGCCCGGCTCGTCGTCGAGCATGGCGATCTCCTCCAGGATCACCCCGCGCTCGGTCTCCACGTCCGCGGGCGCCAGCGTCGCGCCGGTGACCAGGTCGCAGACCACGTCGATGGCCAGCGGCAGGTGGTCGTCCAGCACCCGGGCGTAGTAGCAGGTGTACTCCTTGGAGGTGAAGGCGTTCGTGTCGCCGCCCACCCCCTCGATCTCCGCGGAGATCTGCAGGGCGGTGCGCCGCCGCGTGCCCTTGAACAGCAGGTGCTCGAGGAAGTGGGACGCGCCGGACAGCCGGGGGGACTCGTCCCGGGAGCCGACGGCCACCCACACGCCGACGGCCACGCTGCGCACCGACGGGACCGCCTCGGTGATGACCCGTACGCCGCTGGGCAGCACCGTACGGCGCACCACGCCGCCGTCCCGGTCGCGCGCGAGTGTCCGGGTGGTCGCGGAGCGCGGCATGGCGGGACTCAGCTGCGCCGCCGGCGACGACGGCGCCGGCCGCTACCGGTTGGCTGCCCCTCCTGCTTGGGGGTGTCCTGCGGAGGCCGCCGGTCACCGTTGTCGCGGTCGCTGCGGTCGCGGGGCCCGCGCTCCTCGTGCTGCCGCCCGGCCGGGCGTTCCAGCGCCCCGGCGGGCTGAGGCGCGCTCACCTTGTCGAGGTAGATCTTGCCGCGGCCGTCGATGTCGACGATCCGCACCTCCACCTTGTCGCCGACGTTGAGGTAGTCCTCCACCCGCTCGACCCGCTTGCCGTCGCCGACCTTGGAGATGTGCAGCAGCCCGTCGCGGCCCGGCAGCAGCGAGATGAACGCCCCGAACGCCGCGGTCTTCACCACGGTGCCGAGGAACATGTCACCCACCTTCGGCTCGGTGGGGTTGGCGATCGCGTTGATGCGCTCCACCGCCGCCTCGGCCGACGGGCCGTCCGTGGCGCCGATGTAGATGGTGCCGTCGTCCTCGACCGTGATCTCCGCGCCGGTCTCGTCCTGGATGGCGTTGATGGTCTGGCCCTTCGGGCCGATCACCATGCCGATCTTGTCGACCGGGATCCGGATCGTGGTCACCCGAGGCGCGTAGTCGGACATCGGCGCCGGCTCCGAGATCGCCTGCTCCATCACGTCCAGGATGGTCTGGCGTGCCTCGTGCGCCTGTTGAAGCGCGTCGGCGAGCACGTCGGACGGGATGCCGTCGAGCTTCGTGTCCAGCTGCAGGGCGGTCACGAAGTCCCGGGTGCCCGCCACCTTGAAATCCATGTCACCGAACGCGTCCTCCGCGCCGAGGATGTCGGTCAGCGTCACGTACTTCGTCTTGCCGTCCACCTCGTCGGAGATCAGCCCCATCGCGATGCCCGCCACCGGCGCCTTGAGCGGCACACCCGCGGACATCAGCGACATCGACGACGCGCAGACCGAGCCCATGGACGTGGAGCCGTTGGAGCCCAGCGTCTCGCTGACCTGCCGGATCGCGTACGGGAACTCCTCCCGGCTGGGGAGCACCGGGATCAGCGCCCGCTCGGCCAGCGCCCCGTGCCCGATCTCACGGCGCTTGGGAGCGCCGACCCGGCCGGTCTCGCCGGTGGAGTACGGCGGGAAGTTGTAGTGGTGCATGTAGCGCTTGGACCTGACCGGCGACAGGGTGTCGATCGTCTGCTCCATCCGCAGCATGTTGAGCGTGGTGACGCCGAGGATCTGGGTCTCCCCCCGCTCGAACAGCGCCGACCCGTGCACCCGCGGCAGCACCGAGGCCTGGGCGACCAGCGGTCGGATGTCGCGCGGCCCGCGGCCGTCGATGCGGACCCCGTCGCGCAGCACCCGGGACCGCACCTCCTCCCTGGTCACCGCCCGGAAGGCCGCCGAGACCTCCTTCTCCCGCCCCTCGTACTCCGCGCCCAGGGCGGCGAGGGTCTCGTCGCGGATGCGGTCCAGCTCCTCCTCGCGCTCGGTCTTGCTGGCGATCCGCAGCGCCTGCGAGATCCGCTCCCGGGCGACCCGGGCGACCGCCTCGTAGAGGTCGTCGGTGTAGTCGAGGAACAGCGGGTACTCGACGGCCGGCTTGGCCGCCATCTGGGCCAGCTCCTCCTGCGCGCGGCACAGCTCCCGGATCGCGGGCTTGGCCGCCTCCAGGCCGGAGGCCACGACCTCCTCGGTCGGCTTGGGCGCCCCGGCCTGGATCAGGTTCCACGCGTTCTCGGTCGCCTCCGCCTCCACCATCATGATCGCCACCTCGCCGTCGGGCAGGACCCGGCCGGCGACCACCATGTCGAAGGTGGCGCGGGCGGTCTCCTCGTACGTGGGAAACGCCACCCAGTTCCCGTCGATGTGCACCATCCGGGTCGCGCCGATCGGGCCGGAGAACGGCAGGCCGGACAGCTTGGTCGACATGGAGGCGGCGTTGATCGCCACCACGTCGTACGGGAAGGCGTTGTCCTGCGACAGGACGGTGGCGACGATCTGCACCTCGTTGCGCAGCCCCTTGGCGAAGCTCGGGCGCAGCGGCCGGTCGGTGAGCCGGCAGGTGAGGATGGCGTCCTCGCTGGGCCGGCCCTCCCGCCGGAAGAACGAGCCGGGGATCCGGCCCGCGGCGTACAGCCGCTCCTCGACGTCGACCGTGAGCGGGAAGAAGTCGAGGCTCTCCCGCGGCTGGCGGCTCACCGTGGTCGCCGACAGCACCGTGGTCTCGCCGAGCCTGACGACCGCCGAGCCGGCGGCCTGGCGGGCCAGCCGGCCGGTGTAGAAGGTGACCTCGCGCGTCCCGAACGGTCCGTTGTGCACCACCGCGGTGGCGTGGGCGTCGCCGAGCGCCGTGTGCTCAGTCATCGAAACGTGTGCTCCTTCGTGTACCTCGACCGCGACGTCGGGGAGCTTCGGCGCCGGTCTTCGATGGAAGCGTCCGGGCCGGCGCGGTGCGCCACCCGGAGGCCACTACCGAGGACCGGACCGCCGTCTGCTCCACACCCGCCGGCGGTGCCGATCAGTGGTCCATATGTGGTTCAGGGGAGCGGAACGCTCCCGCTCCCCTGGACGGTCACCGTCGCAGACCGAGCCGGTCCCGCAGGTTGCGGTACCGCTCGATGTCGACCCGCTGCAGGTAGTTCATCAACCGCCTGCGCCGGCCGACCATGAGCAGCAGGCCGCGACGGCTGTGGTGGTCGTGCTTGTGCACCTTGAGGTGCTCGGTCAGGTTCCTGATCCGCTCCGTGAGCAGCGCGACCTGAACCTCCGGCGAACCGGTGTCGCCCTCGGAGGTCGCGTACTCCTTGATGATCTTGTTCTTGGTCTCCGCGTCGAGCGCCATGTTCTCCCTCTGCTGAGCCACCTGGTCCGTACCGGTGGTCACCCCGTCCCGCACCCACGGCGTCGAGCAGGCACGCGGGACGACGGCCGGCACCCGGCCGCAGGTGCCAGGTTACCAGCCGTCACGCCGACCGCCCGCCGCGGCACGACGTCCGCCGCCGGGCGGAGCGTCGCCTGCCGGGGCACCGGCCGCCGGGAGCCACGCCGGCCGGGAGCGGCGCGGGTCCCGGACGCGGTGCCAGCGGTCCGACGCGGCACCCGCGCCGGGGGCCGCCGGACTCCCGGGGCGGGCCGGGGCGCCGCCGGCTACCGCGGGCGCCAGCGGTCCGAAACGGCACCCGGGGGACGCACTCCCGGACCGGAACCTCAGCCCTCCGACAGCAGCCGTCGGGTCGCGGCGACGTCCTCACGGATCTGCTCCACCAGCGG
Source organism: Micromonosporaceae bacterium (assembly GCA_047459215.1). Taxonomy (GTDB): domain Bacteria; phylum Actinomycetota; class Actinomycetes; order Mycobacteriales; family Micromonosporaceae; genus Natronosporangium. The sequence goes on from VSBZ01000010.1 coordinate 5,494, forward strand.
CGCCACCGAGTCGTACCGGCGCATCTCCCGCAGCCGACGCACGAAGTCCAGGGCCACCCGCTCGCCGTACAGGTCGTCGGTGACGTCGAGCAGGTACGCCTCCACCCGCCGCTCCTGACCGGCGAAGGTGGGGTTGGTGCCGACCGACACCGCCGCCATGTGCCGCTGCCCGCGGTGGTGGCACCAGCCGGCGTACACGCCGTCGGCGGGCACCGCGGCGTAGCGGGAGGTCAGCAGGTTCGCGGTGGGGAAGCCGAGCTCGCGCCCCCGCCCGTCGCCGCGCACGACCACCCCCTCCAGGCGGTGCGGCCGACCCAGCGCCGCCGCGGCCGCGGTGACGTCGCCGGCGGCCACGCACGCCCGGATGTAGGTGGACGAGAGCACCACGGCGTCGTCGCTGACCAGGTCCGGCACGGTCACCGTGAACCCGAACCTGCGGCCGAGCTGCTCCAGCAGCGCCACGTCACCGGCGGCCCGGTGTCCGAACCGGAAGTTGCTCCCGACCACGACCGCCGCGGCGTGCAGGTGCTCGACCAGCACGTCGTGCACGAACGCCTCGGGCGACAGCCGTGAGAACTCCAGGGTGAACGGCACCACACACAGGGCGTCGGCGCCGAGCGCCTCGATGAGCTCGGCCTTCCGGTCCGGCTCCGTGAGCACCGCCGGGTGGGAGCCGGGCCGCACGACCTCGGCCGGGTGCGGGTCGAAGGTCACGACCACCGAGCGCAGGCCGAGGTCCCGTGCCCGCTTGACGGCGGTGCCGATCACCTCCTGGTGGCCCCGGTGGACCCCGTCGAACACGCCGATCGTCACCACGGTCCGGCCGAAGTCGCCGGGCACCGCCTCGTACCCACGCCATCGCTGCATGACGGCAAGTATGGCCGGGAGGGGTGACCGCTGGCACCTGTGGGAGGCGGCGAACGCCTGAGCGGTGGCCGTCGCGATCTCCGCGCGAACCACCACCGTGGCCCGTGACCTCATAATGCGGCGTGGGATTGTGGCAACCGAGATGCCCGATTCGACCGGTTGAGCGTGACTGGATCCACGAGTCCCTGGACCGGTTCACCCGCCAGTTCGGCCGGGCCCGGTACCTCGACACGAACCCGCGCGTCTTCTTCCGGCGCGGCCTCCGCTACCTCCGGCGGACGCAGCCGGCAACGTGACGTCGGTCGGGTGCCTCCGGGGTCGTCCGCGGCGCCGGCCGTCCCGTGACCGGCGTCAGCCGGCGGGCGCCAGCACCACCTCCGGCCGCGCGGCGCCGTCCCGTTCGGTGACGATCGCCACCAGCTCGCCGTCGGGGGCGAAGACCGCGTACGGGCCGCTGATGCCGGCGGGTGCCAGCCGGCCGCCGTGGGACAGGACGCGCACCTCGCGTGCGTCGGCCTCACGCTGCGGGAACCGCCGTCGCGCCGCCTCGGCCAGCGGCACGGTCACCACCCGCGGCGCCCGCTGCTCCAGCTCCGGGAGGGTGACCGCCTCGGCGAGGGTGAACCCGTCCACGAACGTGCGCCGCAGCGCGGTCAGGTGACCGCCCACCCCGAGCGACGCGCCCAGGTCGCGGGCGATGGCCCGCACGTACGTGCCGGCGGAACAGGCCAGCTCGATGTCGACGTCGACCAGCCCCGGCCGGTCGCGCCGCACCGCCCGGACGTCCAGCCGGTACACGGTGACGGTGCGGGGAGGCAGGTCCACCGCCTCCCCGGCCCGTACCCGCCGGTAGGCCCGCCGCCCGTCGACCTTGATCGCGCTCACCGCGCTCGGCACCTGGGCGATCCGGCCGGTCAGCGCCGCCAGCCCGGCCCGGATCTCGTCGTCGGTGACGGCGTCGGCGGGGGCGGAGGCGGTCACCTCCCCCTCGGCGTCGTCGGTGACCGTGGACTGGCCGAGCCGGATGGTGGCGGTGTAGCCCTTGTCCGAGCCGCTGAGGTAGCTGAGCAGCCGCGTGCCCCGGCCGACCCCGAGCACGAGCACGCCGGTGGCCATCGGGTCGAGGGTGCCGGCGTGACCGACCCGGCGGACCCGGGCCAGCCGGCGCACCCTGGCCACGACGTCGTGCGAGGTCATGCCGGACGGCTTGTCGACCACCACCAGTCCGTCCACCACTGTCCCACCCTACGAGCGCGCGTCCCGCCTAGATTGGCACACGACGGCCACGCGGAGGGGGCCGGGGCGGCGCGGGTGCGCGACGGGGGCCGGGACGGAGGCCGGGACGGCGTGGGTGTGGGACGGGCGTGGCGGGGCTGGCGCCGGCGGCTGGACGCGGCCGTGGCGGCGACGCCGGACACGCGCGACCGGTACGTGGACTTCCTGCGCGCCCTCTCCCTCGCGGTGGTCGTGCTGTGGCACTGGGCGCTGTCGCTGCTGCGGTGGACCGGCGAGCGGTGGGTGATGCCCAACCCGATCTACGCCGTCCCCGGCAGCTGGCTCGCCACCTGGCTGCTGCAGGTGGTCACCGTCTTCTTCATCGTCGGCGGGTACGCCAACGCGGCCGCCTGGTGGTCGGCCCGGCGCGCCGGCCGTGGCTGGCGCGGCTACCTGGCCGTGCGCCTGCGGCGGCTGCTCCTGCCGCTCGCGGTCTTCCTCGCCGTGTGGGTGGCGGTGGAGGTGGTCGCGCACCTGGCCATCCCCGGGTACCCGGGGGTGCTGCGGTACGCGCCGATGGTGTTCACGCCCCTGTGGTTCATCGCCGCGTACCTGTGGGTGGTGGTGCTCACGCCGGTCACCGCGACCCTGCACGCGCGGGCGCGGTGGCCGACGGTGACGGCGATGGCCGCCGCGGTGGCCGCCTGCGACCTGCTGCGGTTCACCGCCGGCCTGACGGTGGCCGGATGGGTCAACACCGCGCTGGTGTGGGTGCTCGTCCACCAGCTCGGCTACTTCTACCGCGACGCGGCCGCCGGGACCGGGCCCGGCCGGGCCGCGGCGGTGGCCGTCGCCGGGTTGCTGCTGCTGGCCGGGCTCACGTCGCTGCCCGCGTACCCGCCGTCGATGGTCGCCACGGTCGGGCAGGAGCGCAGCAACATCTTCCCCACCACCGCCACGATCGCCGCGCTGGCGCTGCTCCAGCTCGGAGTGATCCTGCTGCTGCGTCGGCCGGTGAGCCGCTGGCTGCGCCGGCCGGCGGTCTGGCGGCCGGTGGTGGCGGCCAACACCGTGATCCTGACGGTCTTCCTGTGGCACATGACCGCGCTGCTGGTCGTCCTCGGCGTGCTGCGAGCCCTGGCGGTGAACCCGCCGGCCGAGCCGACCGCGGCGTGGTGGGCCCAGCGCCCGTTCTGGGTGGCGGCGCCGGCGCTGGTGCTGCTGGTGCTGGTGGCGGTGTTCGCGCGGTTCGAGAACCTCGGACGAGCCCCCGCGCCCCGCCGACGTCGGGACGGCCCGGACGGGTGAGTCGGGACGGCACGAGCGGGTGGTCGGGACGCGCCGGACCGGGTGACCGCGCGCGAACCGGTGGGTGGGACGCGCCGGACGAGGGGTCAGGGACGCGCCGTCCGACCGGCTGCGCGTGGCGGCGGACCGCCCCGCGGGTCGGGCGGCGCGTGACGGCCGACCCCGGAGCCGGCCACGGTCAGTGGAACCGGCGCCGGTCGCGCGGACGCAGCCCGCTGCCGGCCCGGCACTGGCTGTCGGTCACCACGCGAGGGACCACCAGCGGCAGCACCCGCGCGTCCAGTGGCGGGTCCGGCGGAGCGGGGCACTCTCCCGGCTTAGGGCCGCGGCCGAGGAACACCCGGTAGATCTGCCACCACGCGTCGGAGTACCGGATGAAGACCTCGCTGTGGGAGGAGACGCCGCCGATCAGCGCGCCGGCCCGCTCGCCGAGCCGCTGACCCAGCTCGTCGCGGAGGGACGGGTCGTCCGGCAGGTACCCGGTGGGCAGGCGGACGACGCACCGGAACGTGTCCGGGTCGGGCCCGTGCCCGACCCCGGGCGGCCCGGGCAGCCCCTGGACGAACCCGATGAGGTCGCCGGGAGCCGTGATCGAGTAGCGCGGCCGCTCCGGCTCCGGGAAGTCGTACGGGTCCCGCACGTCGCCCATGCCGGCGGAGGCGATGTGGAGGATGGCGTCGGCGTCCAGTCCGTACCGCTCGGCGGCGGCCACCACCGCGCCGCCGAAGGAGTGTCCCGCGACCACGATCTTGACCGGGGCGTCCGGCCCGAGCCGGCGGTGGATCTCGGCACGCACCTCGTGGGAGAACAGCGCCAGGGCCCGGCCGAGCGTGCGGCGGTAGTGGCTCAACGACCCCTGGATCCAGCCCTTGGGGAAGGACCCGCCGGCCCACACCACCACCGCCAGCCTCCCGGCGGCCTCGTCCACCAGGTCCCGGGCCCGCCGGTGGTACTTCATGAAGTTCTCGTCGTCGATGAAGGCGCCGCTGCCCGGCACCAGGATGCCGACCGCCTCGGTGCGTTCGTCGATGTCCCCCACCAGCTCGATCCAGGCGCCGTGGCCGCGGTTGGCGGACAGGTCGACGTGGAGCAGCTTCCGGCCCTGCGCCAGGATCATCCGGAACAGCCGGGCATGGGGGCCGTCCTCCACGATGACCTGGCGCAGGCGCTGCATCGTGGCGTCGATCCGGACGTCGAAGGGCAATGAGGGCAGCGCCGCGGCCACCGGGGTCACGACGGGGGCCTGCGGCACCGGGACTCGGGGGAGGACCTGCGTGCCCGACGTCACTAGCAAGATCGTGGCCAGCACCAGGCCGGTACGGATCCGGTCTCGCCCCCCCGCCGGCACATGCCCACCGCGCCGACGCACCCGTGCACCTCCAACCCTGCGGTCAGCGCCATTGTCCCCCATCGTGGGGCGGAGACCGCCTGGCGCAACCCGGATTTGACCCTGAGAACGGCCCGGCCGTGGCAGAGCGCGGCGACCGGGAGTCCGCTTTGACCGGTACAGCGGCCTTTCCCGTCACCGTCGGTTGGTGTGACCGTGACGATGCGCGGTCGCTGGTGGGCGCCGTCACATCGGCGCCCACCAGCGACCGGGCTCACTGTCGGGTGTCCATGGACGTCTGCAGTGCGCTGCGTGCCTGCTCGCGCGGATCCTCGGTGGGCACCGGTCGAGGCGTGCTCGCGCTCGACATCGTTCCTCCTGAAACAGCCGGCGTACCGTGGCACCGGCCGACCGGCGGGGACCCGTGGGTGGGCCACCGGGCACGGCCGTGCCGTGTGACTGGTCGGTTTGACAGCCGGAGACAGGTGCGGGGTCACCGACACCCGCATCCGGCGGCGGGAAGCCCGGGTCGGTGAACCCGACTGGTGAGGTGCGCACCGGGACTCTCCCGCATCCCATCCAGGCCAGCGTCAGGGCCTCCGCAGCGGGGGCTGGCCTACGAGCTCGACCCGCTGCGGCGGCGAAGGATGAGTACGGTGCGCATCGCGCCGACCGTACCGCGCCCATCCCACATGGCGCACGTGATTCCCACATGACGGGACACGCACACCCGCCCGGAGGCCGCCGGTGGGCCGGGCCGGGTTCCGGCTGCCGCACGGCCGTGCCCAAGCGGCGCCGCCGGGCGCCGGCTCACAGCTGGGCAGCGAGATGCCGGCGGATCGCCTCCACCGCCCCGTCCACGTCGCCGTACCAGGTGAAGCCGGCGGCCAGCCGGTGGCCGCCGCCGCCCAGCGCGACCGCCACCGCGCCCACGTCGGTGGCGCCCTTGCTCCGCAGCGAGACCGACCACTCCTCGGGCGTGACCTGCTTGAGCAGGCACGACACGTCGGCTTCCGCCACGCACCGCACCGAGTCGATCAGCGGCTCCAGGACGTACGGCCGCTGCCCGTACCGGTTCAGGTCGTCCAGGGTCGCCCACGTCCACACCAGGCCACGCCCGCCCGCGGCGTCGAGGTCGAGCCGGGTGCGACTGAGCACCTCGCCGTAGAGGCGCACGGCACCGAACGGGCGGGTGTCGAAGACCCGCCGGCTGATCTCGGCCGGCGAGATGCCGGTCGCGAGCAGCCGCGCGGCCAGCTGGTGCACGGCCGGGGTGGTCATGTCGAACTTGAACGAGCCGGTGTCGGTCGCCAGCGCCACGTAGAGGCACTCGGCGATCTGGGCGTCCAGCGGCACCCCCAGCCGGGACAGCAGCTCCTCGGCGACCACGGCGGTCGCCGCCGCCTGCGGGTCGACCAGGTGGACCTTGCCGAACCCGGTGTACGAGGCGTGGTGGTCCAGCACCACCGTGGTCGCGGCGGTGGTGACCCGGTCGGCCAGCTCGCCCAGCCGGGAGGCGCTCGCCGCGTCGAAGCACATCAGCAGGTCCGGTTCCCGCGCCGCCTGTGACGACGGCACCAGCAGCTCCCGTCCCGGTAGGGCGGCGAACGGCTCGGGCAGCTCCGGCCGCCCGGGGAAGCTCGCGTGCACCCCGGTCAGGCCCAGCGCCCGCAGCCCCAGCCCGGTCCCGAGCATGCTGCCGATGGCGTCCCCGTCGGGGTTGACGTGGCAGACCAGCAGCACCGACGCGTCGGGCGACAGGTCGCGCACAGCCGCCACCGCGGCGGACCACTCCTGCGGCGACAGCCGTGCGCTCACGTCTCCTCCTCGTCGTGTGACTTCCGCTCGGGCCGGTACGGGTCGGGGTCGCCGGCGTAGCGGGCACCCGCGGCGCGCCGCTGGACCTCGGCGTCCGCGTGGCGGGCCGCGTCCAGCAGCTCGTCGATGTGCCGGGCGCGCTCGGGCACCTCGTCCAGCACGAAGGTCAGGGTGGGCGCGTGGCGCAGCCCGAGCGCCCGACCGACGGTGCTGCGGAGCAGACCGCTGGCGCTGGCGAGCGCCGCCGCGGTGTCCGCCTTCGCACTCTGGTCGCCGAGCACGGTGTAGTACACGGTCGCGTCGCGCAGGTCAGGCGTGATCTTGGCGTCCGTAATCGTGATCATCCCCAGCCGAGGATCCTTGATCCGGGTACGGACAGCCGAGGCCACCAGCTCGCGCACCCGCTCGGCGTGCCGCCGTACCCGGTACGAGCCAGTCATGTCACCACCTCCGCGGGCCACACCCGACCCTACCGCCGTCACCCGGTGCCGCGGACCTCCGGCCCGGACCTCAGTCGTCGTCGTGGTAGATCCGACGGCGCACCGACAGCAGCTCCAGCTCCGGCCGGGAGCTGACCACCCGCTCGCAGGTGTCGAGGACCTCCCGCACGTGGGCGGCGTCCGCCGCGACGGCGGCCACCCCGATCTCGGTGCGGCCGTAGCGGTCCAGCGCCCCCACCTCCGCGGTCGCCACCTCGTAGCGGCGCAGCGCGGCCACGACCGGACGCACGTACCGGCGCTTGGCCTTCAGGGAACGCGAGTCCTCGGGAAGCAGCAGATCGAACACGGCGGTACCGGTGTACACGGGCCGTTAGCGTACCGCCACGTCACGGCTTGCGGGCCACGAGGACGTCCCGTGTGATCGACTGGTCGACCCAGTGGGCGAGGTCCCCGTACCCCGGCCCCTCCACCACCTCCAGCCCGTGACGCGTGAGCAGCTCGGCCACGGTGTCGCGGGCCACGACGTGGGTGTTGAAGGCCAACCCGGCCGCGCCGCCCGGCCGCAGCAGCCGGACCCAGCCCGGCAGGGCCTCCTCGAGCAGCTCCCGCGGGTGGCGGGACGGCGAGCCGTACGGTGCGGTGCGACTGCCGTGCGCGACCCCGTACGGCGTGTCGGTCACGATCACGTCGCAGCAGTTCGCCCGCAGCAGCTCCCCCGCGAGCCGGGTGTCCGCGTGCAGCACCGTGACGGTCTGCACGTCGCCGGCGCGGTACGCCTCCTTGGTGGGTGCCACGGTGGCGGTCATGCGCCGGGCCACCCGCTTGCGCTGCCGGCGCACCGGTTCCAGCCGCACGGTGTGCTTCAGCCGCTTGCGCCGCAGGTACGTGCGCAGGAACGCCCCGTACGACTCGAAGTGCCCGATGTCCAGCTCCACACCGATCGCGTCGTACCCGTACATCAGCGCCTGGTTGAGCGTGGTGCCCCGGCCACACAGCGGGTCCAGCACCACCAGCCGGCGCTCGAGCATCCCGTCCGCCTTGGCGCTGGCCAGCACGGTGATGTTCAGCAGCAGCTGGGTGAACTGCTCGTTGGTCTTACCCGCGTACTTGGGGATGGTGATGAGGTCGTCGTCGTAGTGCGCCAACGGCCGAAGCTGCACCGGCCGCAGCAGCGGCCACGGCCCGCCGTCGTCCTCGCCCACCTCGAACAGCGCGTACGCCCCCGAGAGGTTGGACAGGTACGCCACGTCCCGCCGGGTCAGCGGATCGCGGGTCTCGAAGCCGAGGTAGTCGACCCCGGCGATGGTGCAGGGCTTGACGTCCTCGACCCGGGTGACCAGCGCCCGGTCGGCGAACACGGCCAGCTCGGCCACGGCCATCCGGGGCGCCTGGTCGGCGTACACCCGGTTCGCCGAGGGCGCCAGCAGCAACGCGTACCGCATGGTTCAGGTCCGAGTGAGTGGTGGTTCACGTGGAAGCGGTGCCGGTGCGGGGTGCGGGCCCGCACCCCGCACCGGCACCCGGTCGCCTCACTCGCGTGCCTTCTCGCGCAGCTCGAAGGTCTCGACGACGTCGCCTTCGCGGATGTCGTTGTAGCCGAGCGTCAGGCCGCACTCGAAGCCCTCGCGCACCTCGGACACGTCGTCCTTCTCGCGCCGCAACGACACGATGCTCAGGTTGTCGGCGACCACCGCGCCGTCGCGGACCAGGCGGGCGCGGGCGTTGCGCCGGATCGTGCCCGAGCGCACCACGCACCCGGCGATGGTGCCGTACCGGCTCGACCGGAAGATCGCGCGGACCTCGGCGGTGCCCAGCTCGACCTCTTCGTACACCGGCTTGAGCAGGCCCTTGAGCGCCGCCTGGACCTCCTCCAGGGCCTGGTAGATGACGGTGTAGTAGCGGATGTCCACGCCCTCGCGCTCGGCCAGCTGGCGCACCGACGCCGAGGCGGCACGCACGTTGAAGCCGATGATGATGGCGTCGGACGCGCTGGCGAGCATGACGTTGCTCTCGGTGATCGCACCGACGCCGCGGTCGATCACCTTGAGCTGGACCTCGTCCGGGATGTCCAGCTTGAACAGCGCGTCCTCCAGCGCCTCGACCGAGCCGGACACGTCGCCCTTGAGGATGAGGTTGAGCGAGGTCTTCTCGCCCTCCTTGATCTGCTCGAGGACGCTCTCGAGGGTGGCACGGCTGCGGGTCGAGGCCATCTGGGCGGCGCGCCGCCGCGCCTGCCGCTGCTCGGCGATCTGCCGCACCGTGCGGTCGTCGCCGGCCGCGAGGACCATGTCGCCCGCGCTCGGCACCGAGGTCAGGCCCAGCACCTGCACCGGCCGGGACGGTCCGGCCTCCTGCACCGGCTGGCCGTTCTCGTCCAGCATCGCCCGGACCCGACCGTGCGCACTGCCGACCACGATCGAGTCGCCCGTGCGCAGGGTGCCCTTCTGTACCAGCACGGTCGCGACCGCACCCCGGCCGCGGTCCAGGTGGGCCTCGATCGCCACCCCCTGGGCCGGACCCTCGACCGGAGCCTTGAGCTCCAGGGCGGCGTCCGCGGTCAGCAGCACCGCCTCCAGCAGCTTGTCGATGCCGATGCCGGGCTTGGCGGCCACGTCCACGAACATGGTGTCGCCGCCGTACTCCTCGGCCACCAGGCCGTACTCGGTCAGCTGCTGGCGGACCCGGGCGGGGTTCGCCTCCGGCTTGTCGATCTTGTTGACCGCGACCACGATCGGCACGTTCGCCGCCTTGGCGTGGTTGAGCGCCTCGACCGTCTGCGGCATCACACCGTCGTCGGCCGCGACCACCAGGATCACGATGTCGGTGACCTGCGCACCCCGCGCCCGCATGGCGGTGAACGCCTCGTGCCCCGGGGTGTCGATGAAGGTGATGGCGCGCTGCTCACCCTCGTGCTCGACGTGGACCTGGTAGGCGCCGATGTGCTGGGTGATGCCGCCGGCCTCGCCCTCGACCACGTTGGTGCGCCGGATGGTGTCCAGCAGCTTGGTCTTACCGTGGTCGACGTGGCCCATGACGGTCACCACGGGCGGCCGGGTGACCAGCTTGTCCTCCGGCACCTCCGCGTCCAGGTCGATGTTGAACTGCGCCAGCAGCTCCCGGTCCTCGTCCTCGGGGCTGACGATCTGCACGTCGTAGCCGAGGTGCTCGCCGAGCAGCTGCAGCGTCTCGTCGGAGCAGGACTGCGTGGCCGTCACCATCTCGCCGAGGGTGAACAGCTCCTGCACCAGCGAGGCGGGGTTGGCGTCGATCTTCTCGGCGAAGTCGGCCAGCGACGCGCCCCGGGGCAGCCGGACCGTCTGGCCGTGACCGCGCGGGGCACCCGACCCCATCGTGGTGGGCGCGGCGAGGTTGTCGAACTCCTGCCGCCGCTGCTTACGGGACTTGCGGCCGCGGGTCGGCTTGCCGCCCGGGCGGCCGAACGCTCCGGCCGCACCGCCGCCGCGTCCCCGCCCGCCGGGTCGGCCGAGCCCCGGCGGCGCACCCCGGTACGGCGGGGCCGCCGTCCCGCCGCGGGGAACGGCGGCTCCGCGGCCGCCGCCGATGCCACCACGGGTGGGCCGGCCACTCCCGCGGCCGCCCGGGACCGGTCCCGGGCGCGTGGGCCGCTGGGCGGGCATGGAGGCGGGAGACGGCCGTGGCGGCATCGACGCCGGACTCGGCCGTGGCGGCATCGACGCGGGGGTCGGCCGGATCGTGGCGGGGGTGATGCCGAACGGGTTGTTGCCGCCGCTGCGGGCCGGAGGCCGCGGGGCGCCCCCGTCGGACTCGGTGGGCTGCTCCCGGCGCTGCTGCGCCTCGCGCGCGGCGCGGACCGCCGCCTCCTGCTCGGCCTTGAGTGCGGCCGCGCGCGCCTCGGCCGCCGCGACCTCGATGTCGTGAGCACTGGCCGGCCTGAGACCGCCGGAGGGCGGAGTGGGCACCGGACCCTTGCGGGCGGCCTTGGCGGCTTTCGTCGGCGTCGCCGTCCCCGCCTCCCCGGCCGGTGCCTGTGCATCCGACGCGGCAGCCTGCGCCTGCGCGGCGAGCACCGCCGCCATCTCCTCCTTGAGCCGCCGGGCGACGGGTGCCTCGACCGTGCTCGAGGCGGACTTGACGAACTCGCCCATCTCCTTCAGCTTGGCGAGCACGGTCTTGCTCGGGACGCCCAGTTCCTTCGCCAGCTCGTGTACGCGGGCCTTGCCTGCCACTGCACTCCTCACCCGAGGTCGGGCGGGCAAGCCCGCGCCGACCTCACTCGTCGGTCTGAAGCCTGATCATGTCAGCTTCATCGTGTCGTCATGTCGGTCGTCCTTGCTGGTCGAGGCCGATCAGTTCGGCCACCGCTCCGTCGTCCACGACGCCGGAGACGCGCAACGCGCGCCCGTAGGCGCGACGCCGCCGTGCCAACGCCAGGCACCCCGGATCGGGGTGCAGGTGCGCTCCGCGCCCGGGAGCCCTTCGCCGCGGATCGGGAACCAGCCGCACCCGACCCCCGTCCGGCTCGGCCGTGTCCCTCACCGCGACGAACCGTAGCAGCTCCGACGCGGGTGCGCGCCTCCGGCAGCCCACACACGTCCGCACCGGGGTGCGGGACCGTGTCGGTGCTGCCGGCTGTGCGTGGTGTGGCACGGCCAAGTGTAGCGCGACACGCCCGACCTTCGAAGCCGCCCACTCCCCGGTCCGGGTGGCCCTACTCGGCGCCCTGGCCCGCTCCCTGCTGCTCGGCCGCCACCGCCTGCTCGGCCTCGGCGTCGGAGCGGATGTCGATCCGCCAGCCGGTCAGCCGGGCGGCCAGCCGGGCGTTCTGGCCCTCCCGCCCGATCGCCAGCGACAGCTGGTAGTCGGGGACGATCACCCGGGCGGAGCGGGTCTGCGGGTCGACCACCTCGACCCGCAGGGCCTTGGCCGGTGACAGGGCGTTGCCGACGAACTGCGCGGGGTCCTCCGACCAGTCGATGATGTCGATCTTCTCGCCCCGCAGCTCGCTCATGACGGCCCGGACCCGCTGCCCCATCGGTCCGATGCAGGCGCCCTTGGCGTTGAGGTTGGGGACGTTGGAGCGTACCGCGATCTTGGTGCGATGCCCGGCCTCCCGGGCGATCGCGGCGATCTCCACGCTGCCGTCGGCGATCTCCGGCACCTCCAACGCGAACAGCTTCTTCACCAGCGTGGGGTGCGACCGGGACAGGGTCACCTGGGGCCCGCGGAAGCCCCGGGAGACGTGGACCACCACGCACCGGATCCGCTGGCCGTGCTCGTACACCTCGCCGGGCACCTGCTCGGACGGGGGCAGGACACCCTCGATCTTGCCCAGGTCCACCGTGACGATGCCGCGCTCGGCGAGCGCGCCGTGCGCCTGCACCACCCCGGTGACGAGGTCCCCTTCCCGGCCGGAGTACTCGCCGTAGTAGGCCTCGTCCGTGGCCTCCCGCAGGCGCTGCAGGATCACCTGCTTGGCGGTCATCGCGGCGATCCGGCCGAAGTCGTGCGGGGTGTCGTCGTACTCCCGCACCACCGTGCCGTCCTCGCCCAGCTCCTGCGCGTACACCGACGCCTTGCCGGTGGTGCGGTCGATCTCCACGCGAGCGTGCGGCTTGGCGCCCTCGGTGTGCCGGTACGCGGTGAGCAGCGCGGACTCGATCGCGGCCAGGATGGTCTCGAACGGGATCTCCCGTTCGCGTTCGAGGGCACGCAGCGCCGCGAGGTCGATGTTCACCTCGAGCCACCCTCTTCCTCGCCGCCGGGCACCTCGTCCAGCTCGTCCTCGCCGGGCATCTCCTCCAGCCGTCGCAGCTCCACCTGCACCCGGCCGGCGCCCAGGGCGCTCAGCGGCAGCCGGCGGGGCTCGCCGTCGACCTCGAGCGTGACCTCGGACCCGTCGGCGGCCACGACCCGGCCGGTGAGGACCCGCTCGCCGTCGGCCTCCCGCACCGGTACGGTCACCAGCCGCCCGACGTTGCGCCGCCAGTGCTTGGGCTCGGTCAGCGGCCGGTCCGTCCCGGGCGAGCTCACCTCCAGCACGTACTCACCGGGGAACAGCGTCTGGCCGGCGGCCTCGGCCTCGTCCAGCGCGGTCGACACCGACCGGGACACGGCCGCCGCCGACTCCAGGTCGACCCCGTGGTCGCCGTCGATGACGAGCCGGACCACGTGGCGGCGCCCGATCCGCTTGACGGTCACCTTCTCCAGGTCGAAGCCGGCGTCCCGGACCACCGGTGCGACCAGCGCACTGACCCGCGCAGCCTGGGCGCGGGCACTGGCGCCGCGTCCCTGCGGTGTCATCGCGCTCCACCCCCTCGGCTGCTGCTCAACCGCTACGTTAGCCCGCCGTCGCCGGCGTCCGGCAGCTGCGCCGAGCGTAACCCGGACCGGCCGTCACCTCCCGTCGCCGCTCCGGCGCGTGCCGCAGCTACGGTGGCGCCGGTGGTGGTGTTGACTGTGGCCGTGCGGACCGGCTGGTCGCGACGCTCGGTGCTGGCCGCGGGGGTGGCCGGCGCGGCCGGCCTGCTCACCGGGTGCTCCTGGTTCCGCCCGGACCCGCCCCCTCCGCCCGCACCGGACCCGCTGACGCCCCTGGTGGCGACCGCCACCGCGCTGGTGTCGGCGTACGACCGAACCATCGCCGCGCACCCGGGCCTGTCCCCACGGCTGTCCCCGCTGCGGGACGCACACGCCGCGCACGCTGAGGCGCTCGCGGAGCTGATCGGCTCGCCGCCGGCCACCACCGGCGCGACGTGGATGTCCCCCGCACCGGCCGCCGTCCCGCCCGAACCGGACCGGGCGCTGGCCGCCCTGCGGGACGCGGAGCAGGCCGCCTACGACCAGGCCGCCGAGGCGTGCCTGGCCGCACCGGCCGCCCGCGCCCCCATCCTCGGCTCGGTGTGCGCCGCGATCGCCACCCACCTGGAGGTGCTGCGGTGAGCGCGCAGTCGCACGTCGGGCCGATGCCCGCGGCCCTGGCGGCCGAGCACGCCGCGATCTACGCGTACGGCCCCATCGGGGTACGGCTGGACGGGGACCTCGCGGAGGCGGCGCGGGAGGCCGAGGAGGCGCACCGGCAGCGCCGGGACGCGCTGGTGGTGTGGCTGGCACAGCGGCAGATCGAGGCGCCGTCTCCGCAACCGGCGTACGAGCTGCCGTTCCCGGTCACCGACGAGGCGGCCGCGCTGCGGCTGGCGGTACTGGTCGAGGAACGGGTGGCGGCGGTGTGGCGGGCGGTCCTGGAGGCGGCGGGCCGGCCGGAACGGGAGACGGCGTTGGCGGCCCTGGTGGACGCGGCCGTGCGGGCGACCCGGTGGCGGACGGCCGCCGGGATCGAACCGGCGACCGTGCCGTTCCCCGGCGCCCCGTAGGTCCCTGTCGCGTTCCCGACCGGGATCCCGACCGTCGGCGGCCGACCGCCGACATCCACCTCTGTGCGGTGTCGGGCACGTCGTCGCCCCGTCCGCGGCGGCGATCCGGGGTCGCGCCCACCTTGACGCATGCATACCAGGTATGCATACTACGTAGCCATGTCGATCAAGTACGGCCTGCTCGCGCTCCTCCAGGCCGGGCCACGCTCCGGCTACCAGCTGCGCGCCGCGTTCGAACAGTCCACCGGCACCACCTGGCCGCTCAACATCGGCCAGGTCTACACCACGCTGGCCCGCCTCGAGCGCGACGGGCTGGTCCGCGCGCTGCCGGAGGAGGCAGGCGGGCAGCGACCGTACGAGATCACGCAGGCCGGCCGGGAGGAGGTGGCGCGCTGGTTCGCCACGCCGGTGACCCGCTCCGACCGGCCCCGCGACGAACTGGTCATCAAGCTGGCGCTGGCCGTGACGACCCCGGGCGTGGACATCCACGCCGTGGTCCAGGCCCAACGCACCGCCACCATGCGCGCCCTGCAGGAGTACACCCGCCTCAAGGCCGGCGAGGCGCAGGACGGCGACCTGTCGTGGCGGCTGGTCATCGACGCCCTGATCTTCCAGGCCGAGGCGGAGGTGCGCTGGCTCGACCACTGCGAGGCGAGCCTCGCCCGGTACCGCGCGCGGTCGTCCGGGAAGACCGCGGCCGGGCAACCCGAGCGCGAGGTCGCCCCGGACTACCAGGAGGCGGAGACCGCATGAGCACACCAGTCCTCGAACTGCGCGAGGTGCACCGCATCCACGGCGCCGGCCCCACCGCCGTCCACGCCCTGCGCGGTGTGTCCCTCACCGTCCACGCCGGCGAGCTGGTCGGGGTCATGGGACCGTCCGGATCCGGCAAGTCCACCCTGCTCAACCTCGCCGGCGGCCTGGACTCCCCCACCGAGGGTGAGGTGCTCGTCGAGGGCACGAGCCTGTCCGGGATGAGCCGCACGGCGCTGGCCGCGCTACGGCGGCGCTCCGTCGGCTACGTGTTCCAGGACCTCAACCTCCTTCCGTCCCTGACCGCGGTCGAGAACGTGGCGCTGCCGCTGGAGCTGGACGGGATGCGGGTGCGGCGGGCGCGGCGGGCGGCGATCGCGGCCCTGGCCGAGGTGGGTCTCGTCGACGTGGCCCACCGCTTCCCCGACGAGCTGTCCGGTGGGCAGCAGCAGCGGGTCGCCATCGCCCGGGCGCTGATCGGTGAGCGCCGGCTGGTGCTGGCTGACGAGCCCACCGGCGCGCTGGACTCGGCCACCGGAGAGGCGGTGCTGCGCCTGCTGCGCGCCCGTGTGGACGCGGGTGCGGCGGGCGTGCTCGTCACCCACGAGGCCCGCCACGCCGCCTGGGCGGACCGGGTGGTGTTCCTACGCGACGGACGGATCGTCGACACCTCCGGACCGCTGGCGCAGCCCGAGGACCTGTTGGAGCAGGTCCGGTGAGCGGGTGGCTGACCGCGCTGCGGATCGCCTGCCGGGAGGTCCGCCGGGCGCGGGGACGCGCCGCGCTGGTGGTGGCGCTGATCGGCCTGCCGGTGGTGGGGCTGAGCTTCGCTGCGGCGAGTCACGACATGTTCCGCCTCACCCCACAGGAGCGGGCGCCCCGCGAGCTCGGCGCCGCCGACGTGGAGCTGCGCTGGGAGCACAGCGGGCCGATCGAACAGCGGGACGCCCCGGGGGGACCTGGTCCGTCCGCTCGACGACGGCCAGGCGGTGATCGACCCCGGCACCGGGCGCACCGCCGCCGACATCGAGACCGTCCTGCCGCCGGGCAGCCGGGTGACCCCCCGCTACGTCGGGGAGTCGTGGATGACCTCCGGAGACCGCGTGGCTAGGCTCGCGTGGCAAGCGTTCGACCTCGCCGACCCGCTCACCGCCGGTCTGGCCACCGTCACCTCCGGCGACGCACCCCACGACGACGGCGAGGTGGCGCTGACCGCCGGTGCCGCCGACCGGCTGGGCGTCGACGTCGGCGGGCGCATCGACGTCGACGGTCGGGCGTACACGGTCGTCGGGATCGTCCGCTTCCCGGGCGTGCCCGACAACTACTCCATCCCCGGACTGACCGACGACGTCGCGCTGTTCCATCCCGACCACCTCCCGGCGCCGCCCTGGTCGACGCGGTGGCTGGCGGACACGCCCGAGCCGGTCACCTGGGCCCGGGTACGCGAGCTCAACCGCCTCGGCATCGTCGCGTTCTCGCGCGCGGTGCTGCTCGACCCGCCCCCGGAGCTGACGCAGCCGTCCTCGACCAGCGACGCCCGGGCCTTCCGCGCCGGCACCGTCGTGGCCGGGCTGGCGGCGCTGGAAGTCGTCCTGCTCGCCGGCCCGGCGTTCGCGGTCGGCGCCCGCCGCCGCCAGCGCGAGCTCGCGCTGGTCGCCGTCGCCGGTGGGACGCCGGCCCACCTGCGCCGGATCGTGCTCGCTGACGGGGTGGTGCTGGGCCTGTCCGCCGCGGCCGCCGGCACGCTGCTCGGGGTTGTGGCCGCGGTCGCGGCCCGCCCGGTGGCGGCCGAGCGCCTGTACGGCGCGCTCCCCGGTGGCGTGCGGGTGTTCCCGCTGGCGCTGCCGGCGACCGCCGGCTTCGCCGTCGTCACCGGCGTGCTGGCCGCGCTCGTCCCCGCGTTCACCGCCGCCCGGCAGGACGTCGTCGCCGCGCTGGCCGGGCGCCGCGGCGCGCGCGGGTTCCGCCGCCGGTGGCTGGTGACCGGGCTGGTCCTGGTCGGGGTCGGCGGGGCGGTCGCCGCGTTCGGCGCCTGGCACGTGGTCACCCTGGCGGTCCTGGCCGGGTTGGTGCTCGCGCAGCTCGGCGCGGCGCTGTGCGTGCCCGCGCTCATCGGGCTGGTGGCGCGCCTCGGCGGCCGGCTGCCGCTGACCGCCCGGCTCGCCCTGCGGGACACCGCCCGCAACCGCTCGTCCGCGGCCCCGGCCATCTCCGCGGTGATGGCCGCGGTCGCCGGGGCGGTGGCGGTCGGGGTCGCGATAGTCAGCTTCCAGGCGTCCGTGTCCGTCGAATACGCCCACCTACCCGGGACCGCCACGGCCGGCTTCGGATCCTCCAGCGCCCCCGGGTCCGCGCCGGTGACCCCGGAGGCGGTGGAGCAGGCGGCGCGCGAGACCCTACCGGTGGCCGAGGTGTTCACGGTTCATGGTCCGGTGTGCCCGGACGACGACACTGCCTCGTGCTCGGTGTTCGCGGTGGTGCCGCCCGAGAAGCGGTGCCCGTATGTCGTCTACGAACTCCCGGGTCCCCAGGGTTTCGGCGGCGCGACGCCCATGAGGCTGTCGCCGGAGGATCAGCGACGCGCCGCCCGCGACCCGAGGTGCGACGGGCCGCTCACCGTGGTGGGGTTCAACACGGTGGTCGACGACGGCGCCGCACTCGCGGCGCGCACGGGGGTCGACGGGAAGCTGCTCGAACAGGCCGCGGCGGCGCTGCGGAACGGCGGTGCGGTGGTCACCGACGAGCGCTTCCTCGACGACCGCGGACGAGTCACCCTCGTGGTCACGACGTTCGACTCGGACCGCCCCACCACTGACCCGTTCACCGTGCCGGGCCACCTGCTGGCCGAGGGCCACCCGCGCGACGGTGCGATCGTCTCGCCGGCGGCGCTGCGATCGGCCGGGTTCGAGGTGGTTCCCTCCGCCCTGCTGTTCACGACCACCCGGATGCCGACGGAGGGTGAGGCGGACGCGTTCCGGGCCGCGATGGAGCGGCTGGGCACCTGGGGCTACGTGGAGCTGGAGTCGCGGGGCTGGAGCGACGTGCTCGCGGGGCTCGCCGTGCTCGGGCTCGCCGCCGGCCTAGTGGCGCTCGGCGCGGCGGGCATCGCCACCGGGCTGGCCGCCGTTGACCGGCGGCCCGATCTGGCCATCCTCGGCGCCGTCGGCGCGGCCCCGCGGATCCGCCGCCTGATGTCCCTGCACCAATCGGGGGTCATCGCTGGCCTCGGCACGCTGCTCGGGCTGGCCGCCGGGCTGAGTGCCTGCGTCGCGGTGCTCACGGCGATGAACCAGCGGCACGCCGACCAGTGGCCCGCCCCGGAGCCGATCCCGATCATCGTGCCCTGGCCGTACCTGGCCGGTCTGCTGGCCGTGCCGGTGGTGGCGATGCTCGGCGCCGGGATGCTGACCCGCTCCCGGCTGCCGATCGAGCGGCGCCCGACCTGACCCGTCCCCGCCACCGCGCCCGCCTCCCCGCCCGGCGGAACCGCCGGGCGGGAGCGGACGGATCGGGGTGCTCAGGTGACGGTGACGCCGATGAGCGCGCCCACCAGGTACGTGGCCAGGGCCGCGGCCCCGCCCAGGAGCACCTGCCGGCCGGCGGCGTACCAGCGCGGGCGACCCGTGTACCGGGCCGCGATCGCCCCGGCCGCGGCCAGGCCGAGCCCTCCGACGCTCAGGGCCAACCACAGCTCGGTGGCACCGAACAGGTACGGCAGCAGCGGGACCAGGGCGCCCACCGCGAACGTGGTGAACGACGAGAACGCCGCCACCCACGGGCTGGGCGCGTACTCCGGGCTGACGCCCAGCTCCTCCTGGACGTGGAAGCGCAGGGCCTCCTCCGGGTGGTCCCGCAGGGCCGCGGCCATCTGCCGGGCCACGTCCGGCGCGATCCCCCGCTCGATCCAGATGCGCGCCAGCTCCTCGCACTCGCCGTCCGGGTTGCGGATGAGTTCCGCCCGCTCCCGGGCCACCTCGCGGGCGATCTGCTCGTTCTGGGTCTTGACGCTGGTGTACTCGCCGAAGCCCATCGAGATCGCGCCCGCGATCAGCCCCGCCACGCCGGCCAGGACGATCGTGTCCGGTGCGACCCCGCCGCCGCCGACGCCGGCGATGAGGGCGATGTTGGTCACCAGCCCGTCCATGGCGCCGAACGTCGCCGCACGCAGCCACCCGCCGCTGACGTCCGAATGGTGGCCGGGTTCGGGGACGCGCGCCCCGGCCGTTCGCGGGTCGGCTCCCGCGCCGCGCTCGTCGATCACCTGTCCGACCATAGCAACCGGACGACCGGACCACGTCCGGCCGGACCGGCGCCGGGCGAGGCGCGCCCCCGCGGACGGCCGAGCCGGGGCGGGTCTGTGGACAGGTGACCAGCGTCCGTGGCACACCCGCGCTCCGGGCGCACCCCGGCCACCTGAAGCAGTGGGAACCGTCGGCTACGGGAGTGGCCGGCGACGGGGCCCGGCTACGGGAGCGTGAGGATCTCGTACCCGTCCTCGGTGACCACGACCGTGTGCTCGAACTGCGCGGTCCACTTCCGGTCCCTGGTCACCGCGGTCCAGCCGTCGTCCCACAGCTCGTGCTCGGGGCTGCCAAGAGTGATCATCGGCTCGACCGTGAACGTCATGCCCGGCTCCATCACCACGTCGAGGTCCGGCTTGTCGTAGTGCGGCACGTACAGGCCGCTGTGGAAGGCCTCACCGATGCCGTGGCCGGTGAACTCGCGGACCACCCCGTAGCCGAACCGGCGCGCGTACGACTCGATGACCCGCCCGATCACGTTCAGCTTGCGCCCGGGCGCGATGGCACGGATGCCGCGCATCATCGCCTCCCGGGTCCGCTCCACCAGCAGCCGCGCCTCCTCGCTGACCTCGCCCACGAGGAAGGTGGCGTCGGTGTCGCCGTGCACGCCGTTCAGGTAGGCGGTGACGTCCACGTTGATGATGTCGCCGTCGACCAGCTCTGTGGAGTCGGGGATGCCGTGGCAGATGACCTCGTTGATGGAGGTGCAGCAGGACTTGGGGAACCCGCGGTAGCCCAGGGTCGACGGGTACGCGCCGTGGTCGCACAGGAACTCGTGCACGACCTTGTCGATCTCGTCGGTGGTGACCCCCGGCTTGCAGTACTCCCCTGCCAGCTGCAGGGCCTGCGCGGCGAGCCGGCCGGCCGCGCGCATCTTCTCGATCGTCTCAGGCGTCTGCACGTGCGGGCCCGTGTACGGGCGCGGCGCGGGACGGCCCACGTACTCCGGCCGCGGAATGTGCGCCGGTACGCGACGCATGGGTGACACCACACCGGGCGTGAGCGGGCCTCGCGCTGCCATACCGCCAGGGTAGCCAGCGACGCCAGGTGTGGTCGCCACACCGGTGGGGGCGGTCGGCCGACGCGCCGGTGGCCGCGGTGCGGTCGGGCACGCCGGTGGCCCCGGTGCGCCGCCGACCGGACCGCCGCCCGCGGGAACCCCGCCGGAGGCCGCGCGCGGGGACCACCGCGCTAGAACAGGACGGTCGCGAACGTGCCCACCTGGTAGAAGCCGCACCGCCGGTAGACCCGGCGAGCGGCGTGGTTGTACGCGTTGACGTACAGGCTCACCGTCGGCGCGACCCGCCGCAGCACGTCCCGGACGACCGCCGCCATCGCCGCGGTCCCGACCCCACGGTTGCGCCAGTCCGGCGCCACCCAGACCCCCTGCACCTGGGCGGTGTGCCGGCTCACCGCCGCCACGTCGGCCTTGAAGACCACCCGGCCGTCGGCCACCCGGACGTACGTGCGGCCGGCGCGCACCAGGCTGGCCACCCGCGCCCGGTGCCCCCGCCCGCCGTCCTCGGCCAGCGGCGAGACCCCGACCTCCTCGGTGTACATCCGGACCGCGGCCGGCCACACCAGGTCGGTCTCGCCGGGACGCGCCAGCCGTACCTGGGGATCGGGCCCGACCGGCGACGGGGCGTCGGCGACCAGCAGCGGCTGGTCGGGCCGCACCTCCCGGGCCGGACCCCACGCCGCTTCCAGCCGGCGCCACAGCTCCAGCACGGCGTCCGCGTGCCCGATGATCGACGAGCACCGCCGCCGACGGCCGGCCAGCAGCTCCCCGAACGCGGCCACCGCGGCCGGCCCGGCCCCGACCGGGGTCACGTGCGCCCCGGCCCAGCACACCGCCTCCAGGTGGTGCCGGCCGCCGTAGCCGTACAGCGCGTCGCCGCCGCGCCACCGCGACAGTCCCCGCACGGCGACCAGCTCGGCGACGGTCACCGCACCGTACGGGTCGCGGTCGAGGATCCGCTCGACCTGCCTGCGGTCACTGTCGCCGAGCTGGCGCACCGGCACCGTCAGCACCCGTCCAGCCTGCCCCGCGGGCCGCCCGCGGGCAAGCGGATCGGGGGCGACGGCGGGCGGTGGCGGACGGCCGCGGTCCCGCGCGGGCTGCATGCCGGGCGGGCGGCCCGCGCCGCACCGGCCGGCGGTACCCGCCTACCGGTGCACCGTCACGGTCGGGCCCGCGCCCGACCCCGCCGGGTCGTCACCGGCCCCGTCCACCGGTACGCCCATCTCCTCGGCCAGGCGCACCGCCTCCTCCAGCAGCGTCTCCACGATCTGGGACTCGGGGACGGTGCGCACCACCTCGCCGCGGACGAAGATCTGCCCCTTGCCGTTACCGGCGGCGACACCGAGGTCGGCCTCCCGGGCCTCGCCGGGCCCGTTGACCACGCACCCCATCACCGCCACCCGCAGGGGCACCGGGAACCCCTCCAGGCCGGCGGTGACCTCCTCCGCCAGCTTGAACACGTCGACCTGCGCGCGGCCGCAGGAGGGGCACGACACGATCTCCAGCCCCCGCTCGCGCAGCCCGAGCGCCTCCAGGATGGCGATGCCGACCTTGACCTCCTCCACCGGCGGCGCCGACAGCGAGACCCGGATGGTGTCACCGATGCCCTCGGCCAGCAGCGCTCCGAACGCGACCGCCGACTTGATGGTGCCCTGGAACGGCGGTCCCGCCTCGGTCACCCCCAGGTGCAGGGGGTAGTCGCACGCCTCGGCGAGCTTCCGGTACGCGGCGATCATGACGACCGGGTCGTGGTGCTTCACGGAGATCTTGATGTCCCGGAAGCCGTGCTCCTCGAACAGCGAGCACTCCCACAGCGCCGACTCCACCAGGGCGTCGGCGGTGGGCCGGCCGTACTTGGCCAGCAGCCGCGGGTCGAGCGAGCCGGCGTTCACGCCGATCCGGATCGGCACCCCGGCGTCGGCGGCCGCGCGCGCGATCTCCCCGACCTTGTCGTCGAACTTCTTGATGTTGCCCGGGTTGACCCGTACGCCCGCGCACCCCGCGTCGATCGCGGCGAACACGTACTTCGGCTGGAAGTGGATGTCGGCCACCACCGGGATCGGCGATCTGCGGACGATCGCCGGCAGGGCGGCCGCGTCGTCGGCCGACGGCACCGCGACCCGGACGATCTGGCAGCCGGCCGCGGTCAGCTCGGCGATCTGCTGCAGGGTGGCGTTCACGTCCACGGTCGGCGTGGTGGTCATCGACTGCACCGACACCGGTGCGTCGCCGCCGACCGGCACGTTGCCCACCATGACCTGACGGCTGCGGCGGCGGGTCGCCAGCCGCGGTGGCGCCGGTGCGGGCATCCCCAGCGCGACAGTGCTCACAACGTCCTCCCGAGCGACCCTGGATCCTCAGAACGGCAGCTGGACCGGGCTGATGATGTCCGCGGCCACGGTCAGCAGGAAGAACCCGGCCATGATGAGGATCACCACGTACGTCACCGGCATCAGCTTGTCGTAGTCGACCCGGCCCGGGTCCGGCCGGCCCAGCCGCACGTACACCCATGAGCGTGCCCGCTCGAACCAGGCGATCGCGATGTGCCCGCCGTCCAGCGGCAGCAGCGGCACCAGGTTGAACACGCCGACGAAGAAGTTCACGCCGGCCAGGAACACCAGCCACGTCGGCAGCTCGCCGCGCTCCCACAGCTCGCCGCCGATCCGGCTGGCACCGACCACGCTCATCGGCGTCTCCGGGTCCCGCTCCCCACCGAGCACCGCGTGCCACAGGTCGGGGATGCGCTCCGGCAGCCGCCCGACCGCCTCCACCGTGGCGCGGAACAGGGCGACCGTCCGGTCGGCGGCCATGCCCAGGCCGTCCACCGGGCCGAACACCGTGCGCGGGATCACCGGCGTGACGCCCAGGAAACCGACCCGTTCCAGGTCGCCGGGGCCGATCACGGACCCGGGCTCCAGATCCTCCCGGGGCCGCTCCACCACGGGCAGCTCCACGGTGGCCTCGTGCGGCACGCCGTCGCGCTCGTAGGTGAGGGTGACGGTCTGCCCGCCGGCGGCCCGGACCCGGCTGGTCAGGTCGGCCCAGCCGGTCACCGGCACCCCGTCGAAGGCGACGATGACGTCGCCCGGCCGCAGCCCGGCCGCGGCCGCGGCGCTGGGCGGGTCCCCGGGGGCGCACTCCCGCTGCCCGCCGGTGGCCGGGTCCGCCCGCCATTCCGGCACCGCGCACGCGGTCACCGACTCGACCGTGGGGGCGGTGCGGTCGAGCTTGTCGAAGTCGTTGATCGGCGCGAACGCGAACACACCCCACAGCAGGGCGAACCCGAGCACGAAGTGCACCGCCGAGCCGGCGCCCATGACGACCGTGCGCTTCCACACCGGGAACCGCCACATCGCCCGGTGTTCCTGACCCCTGGGCACGTCGCCGGCGTCCGGCGTCCAGCCGGCGATCCTGACGAAGCCGCCGACCGGGAGCGCCTTGATCCCGTACTCGGTCTCGCCCCGGCGGAACGACCACAGGGTGGGGCCGAACCCGACGAAGTACTGGGTGGCCAGCATGCCGAAGCCTTTCGCGGTGCCCAGGTGGCCCGCCTCGTGGAGGCAGATCGACAGGATGATGCCGAGGGCGAACAGGACCACCCCGACCGCGAACTCCATCGCCGCTACCCTTCAGCCTCGTCCTCACCGGCCGGCAGGCCGTGCCGTCAGGTCCCACCCTCGTCGGGCGGCCATCCGATGAGCTCCCGCACACGGGTACGCGCCCACGCCTCCGCGGCGTGGACCTCCTCGACGGTACCCGGTTCGGACAGCTCCGGCGCGCCCTCGAGCACCCGGGCGACCGTGTCGACGATGCCGAGGAACGGCAGCCGGCCCGCCAGGAACGCGGCCACGCACTCCTCGTTGGCCGCGTTGTAGATCGCCGGCCGGCAGCGCCCCGCCTCACCGGCCGCCTTGGCCAGCTTCACCGCCGGGAACGTCTCGTGGTCCACCGGCGCCAGCTCCCAGGTGTGGGCGGTCGACCAGTCGACCGCCGGCGTGGCGTCCGGCACGCGGTCGGGCCAGCCGAGCGCCAGCGCGATCGGCAGCCGCATGTCCGGCGGGCTGGCCTGCGCCACCGTCGAGCCGTCGACGAACTCGACCATCGAGTGCAGCACGGACTGCGGGTGCAGCACGACCTCGATCCGGTCGTACGGGACCCGGTACAGCTCGTGCGCCTCGATCACCTCCAGGCCCTTGTTGACCAGGGTGGCCGAGTTGACGGTGATGACCGGGCCCATGTCCCACGTCGGGTGGGCCAGCGCCTGCTCCGGCGTGACGTCGGTCAGCTCCTCGCGGCGCCGACCGCGGAACGGCCCACCGCTGGCGGTGAGCACCAGCCGGCGTACCTCGCTGGCCGCGCCCGCCCGCAGGCACTGCGCCAGCGCGGTGTGCTCGGAGTCCACCGGCACCAGCTGCCCGGGCGCGGCCGCGGCGCGCACCAGCGGGCCGCCGGCCACCAGGGACTCCTTGTTGGCCAGGGCGACGGTACGGCCGGCGCGCAGCGCGGCCAGGGTGGGTGCCAGTCCGCGCGAGCCGACCATCCCGTTGAGCACGACGTCCGCCGGCCAGGTCGCCAGCTCGGTCATGGCGTCGGGGCCGGCGAGGACCTTCGGTACCCGGAAGTCGCCGGTGGCGTACCCGCGGCGGGACGCCTCGGCGTAGAAGGCGAGCAGCAGGTCCTGGGCGGCTCCGGCCTTCGCGACCGCGACCACGTCGACGCCCAGCTCCAGCGCCTGCGCCGCCAGCAGCGCCACGTTGCGGCCGCCCGCGCCCAGGCCCACCACCCGGAACCGGTCCGGGTAGCGCCGCACGATGTCCACGGCCTGGGTGCCGATCGACCCCGTGGAGCCGAGCAGGACGACCTCGCGCGGTGAGCTCACCGGTCCATTCTCGCCCGCGCCGGCGCGCGGTTACGACGCGGTACACACGCCGACCGGGCGCACCGGTGCCGGCCGCGGTCGGCCGGTGCCCGTGGCCTCCGGGGCGTGCCACCGGTGCGGTGCGCCGCCGGGCGGGCGAGGTCCGCGGCCGGGCCTACGCGGTGTTGCCGGTCGCGCCCGGGCCGACCGGGACGGCCTCGCGGATGCCGTACCGGCGGTAGACCCGGCCCAGCGGGCCGGGCGCCCACCAGTTCCACCGCCCGAGCAGCCGCATGGTCGCCGGTACGAGCAGGGCGCGGACCAGCGTCGCGTCCACCGCGATCGCCACGATCATGCCCACGCCCAGCAGCTTGACGAAGCTGATCTCCCCGGCGGCGAATCCGGCCACGACCACGATGAGCAGCAGGGCGGCGGCGGTGATGATCCGGCCGGTGCGCTGCAGGCCCCGGGCCACGGACAGGGTGTTGTCGCCGGTGCGGTCCCACTCCTCCCGCACCCGGGAGAGCAGGAACACCTCGTAGTCGGTGGACAGTCCGAACAGGACGGCGAACATGAGGACGAGCATGCTGGGCTCGACCGAGCCGGTGGAGGTGAAGCCGAGCAGGTCGGCGAGGTTCCCGTCCTGGAAGCCCCAGACCACCACCCCGAACGCGGCGCCGATCGAGACCACGTTCATCAGCACCGCCTTGACGGGCAGCACGACCGAGCCGAACGCCAAGAACAGCAGCACCATGATCGCCGCGGCCATGAGCAGCGCCATCGAGGGCAGCCCGCGCCGCAGGCTGTCGACCAGGTCCAGCTCGCCCGCGGGCCGGCCGCCGACGAGCACCTCCGCACCCGCGGGTGCGGGCAGGTCCCGTACCGCGCGGACGGTGTCCCACGCCTGCTCGCCGGACGGCTCACCCGAGTATCCGACCGTGATGAGCGTGGTCGTCCCCTGCTGGGCGGTGACGGTCGCTCCCGTGATCCCCGGCAGCTGCGCGACCCGGTCGGCGAACTGCGCCGCCTGGTCGGCCGCGGCGCCCGCCACGACCACGGTGATCGGGTCGGTGGTGCCGCCGGGGAACTCGGTGTCGATCCGCTCGTCGACGATCCGCGCCTGGGCGTCGGCCGGCAGCACCCGCTCGTCGAACCCGCCGAACTGGAGCCGGACCACGGGGCTGGCCAGCACCAGCAGCACCACGGCGACGGCGACGACGTACCGGACCGGCCGCCGCATGACGCTGCGCGCCAGCCGGGCCCACCCGCCCTCGGCGGCGCCGACCTCCGGCACGGGGTCCGCCCCGGCGGCGCGCCGTCGCCGGGGCAGGCGGACGGGCAGCGCGTTGATCCGGGGGCCGAGCACGGCCAGCAGCGCGGGCAGCACGGTGAGGGAGGCCAGCATGGCGATGCCGACCGCCGACATGCCGCCGAGCGCCAGCGACCGCAGGAACGACTGCGGGAAGATCAGCAGGCTGGCCAGCGCCACCACGATGGTGGTGCCGGAGACCATCACGGTCCGCCCGGCCGTGGCGAGGGTACGGGTGACCGCCTCTGACAGCGACCCCGCGGTCGGCAGCTCCTCCCGGAACCGGCTGACGATGAACAGGGCGTAGTCGATCGCCATGGCGAGGCCGATCACCGTGATGGTGTTCACGGCGAAGATCGACACGTCGGTGACGAGGGTGAGCAGGCGGGTCGAGACGAACCCGCCGAGGATGGCGACGGCGCCGACCAGCAACGGCGTGGCGGCCGCCACCACCCCGCGGAAGATCAGCACCAGCAGCACGAGCAGGACCGGGAACGACAGCAGCTCCGCCCGTACCACGTCCCGCTCGGTCTGGGCGTTGGCCTGGTCCAGGAACGCCAGCAGGCCGCCCACCTGGGTGGTCACCCCGGGCGCGGCGAGCAGGGGATCGATGCGCCGGTACGACTCGAGCAGGGCGTCCTCATCGTCCCCGCCGGCCAGCCGGACCGCGGCGTAGGTGGCGTGCCGGTCGGTCGACACCAGCGACGGGTCGCGCGTGTCGTACCAGCTCGTGACGGCGACGACCTCGGGCTGCTGCCGCAACCGGTCGAGGGTGGCCATGACCGGTCCGGCGAACCCGGGGTCGTCGACGGTGGCGTCCTCGCTGGAGTAGAGCACCAGCAGGTGGGTGGCGATCGTGCCGAACTCGGCCTCGATCCGCTCCTGCGCGCGGTAGGACTCGCTGGCCGGGTCGTCGAACCCGCCCCCGGTCAGCTCGTCGAACACGCCCGTGCCCCAGGTGGCTCCGGCGACCAGCAGCGCCAGCCCGGCGGACAGGACCCACCAGCGCCACCGCACCACCCGCGGTCCCCACCACGCGAACACGGCACCCCCGTGAACTGGCCGACTACCGCCCCGGTGAACTGGCCGGCTACCGAGCGGTACTCACTCTAGTGATCCGGCACCGCGGGCCGGACGGGTGCCCGGCGGTGCGGTGTCAGAGCCCCTCACTACACTGCCGCCATGCCGATGCACCTCGACCTCGGGCAGCACCTCGCCGCGCTGGTGCGGGCCGGCGCGGCGCTGCGCGACGCCGCCGCGGCCGGCCTGGACGCCCGGGTGCCCACCTGCCCCCGCTGGGACGTCCGCGCGCTGGTGACCCACCAGGGCATGGTCCACCGCTGGGCCGCCGCCCAGCTGCGCCGCGACCGCGCCCACCGCACCGACGACTCCACCGCGGAGGCGGCGGCCGCGCCGGACCTGCTGGCGTGGTTCTCCGACGGGGTGGCGGCGCTGGTCGACACGATCCGTGCCACTCCGCCCGACGCCGAGGCGAGCACGTTCCTGAGGGACGCGCCGCCGCCACGCCACTTCTGGACCCGCCGGCAGGCGCACGAGACCGCCATCCACGGCGTCGACGCGGTCGCCGCCGGGCTCGGGCGGTGGCCTACCGAGAAGGACGTCGCGATCGAGCCTGCCCTGGCCGCCGACGGCGTCGACGAGCTGCTGTGCGGGTTCATCACCCGCGGTAGCAAGGCCAATTCCATCGAGCCGGTCGTCGTCCACGTCCGCACCGACGACACCGGGCACGCCTGGACGGTGCGGATCGGCGACGCCGCGATGTCAACCACGGTCGGGCAGGACGGCCCGGCCGACGCCACGTGGCGCGGCACCGCCGTGCAGCTCTACCTCGGGCTGTGGAACCGGGGCGACGAGATCACGGTGGAGGGACGGGAGGACGTGCTCGCCACCTGGCGTCGGCGGGTCCGCGTCTGCTGGCGTGGTGCCTGAGTCCGGGGGCAGCCGGTGGATCGGGCGCCACCGGTGGGTCGGATTGCTCACCGCCGTGGGGCTGCTCGCCGGTGCGGTGGGGTGGCTCGCCGGGCCGCAGCCCGCCACGCTCGGCGCCGCCACCACCGGCGACCCGGCGCTGGCCGCCCAGGTCCGCGACGCTGTCGGCGACCCGACCGGCTACCGAGGGCTGGCCGTGGCGGTGGTCGACGCCGGCACGGTGCGGTACGCCGGGCTGGGTGAGGCGGGGCCGGGCGGCCGACCGGTCGATGAGGACACCGCGTTCGAGATCGGGTCGATCGGCAAGCCGCTGACCGCCATGCTGCTGGTCGAGCTGGCCGGGGACGGGACGGTCGCCGTCGACCAGCCGTTGCGGGACCTGCTGCCGCACGTGCGGCTCAGCGACGAGCTGGGCCGGGTCACCCTGGACGAGCTGGCCAGCCACCGCTCCGGCCTGCCGGGCGTGCGCTACCGCGCGGTGACCGACCTGCCGGCGATGGTCCTACGGGACGCCAGCGGCCGCGACCCGTACGCCGGCCAGGACACCGCCTGGCTGCACGCCTCCCTCGCCGACGCGCCGGCGGGGACGGCCAGCGAGCCGCCGGTCAGGTACAGCAACTACGGGTTCGCCGTCCTCGGCCACGCCCTGGCGGCCCGCACCGGTACGCCGTACCCGCGGCTGCTGGCCGAGCGGATCCTGCGACCGCTGCGGATGACCAGCACCGGCCTGCACCTGGACGGCGCGGCCCTGCCCGCCGGCCACGCCGAACCGGCCACCGCCGCCGGCCGGACGGTCGCGCCATGGCAGGCGTCCGGCTACGCCCCGGCCGGCGCCGGGCTCTGGTCCACGGCGCGGGACCTGTCCCGGCTGGTGGTGGCGATGCTGGACGGCACCGCCCCCGGCGCCGACGCCGCCCGACCGCGGTACGCCGAGCGCGCGGACCGCCGGGTCGGGTACGGCTGGTTCACCAGCCGGGTGGCGGGCCGCACGGTGGTCTGGCACAACGGCGGCACCGGCGGTTTCCGCTCGTACGTCGGGTACGAGCCGGCGACCGGGCGCGGTGTGGTGGTGCTGGGCAACACCGACCGGGACGTCGACGCGCTGGCGCTGCGGCTGCTGACCGGCTCCGGCACCGACGAGCCTCCCCGCGCCGCCCTCCCCGTGATCCTGATGACGGTGGTGTTCAGCCTGACCGGCGCTTCGCTGCTGCTGGTCGCGGCCAGAAACCGGGCCGCCGACCGGCTCCGGCTCGCCTCCGGTGCGGTGTGGGCGGTGGCCGGTCCGGCGCTGGCGTACCCGCTGGGCGGCTGGCACACCGTACCGCCGCTGGTGTGGGCGGCCGGGGTGGCGGTCTCGGCGGCGGCGGTGCTGGTCGCCGCCCGGCGGTGGGCGGCGGTACCGGTGGTCGGCGCCTACCCCTGGCTGCGGTGGCTCGGCACGGGGCTCAGCGTCGCCGTCGCCGCGGCCGCCCTGGTGTGGGTGCTCCCCCCGGCGCTCGGCGCCGGCGGGTGACGGGTGACCCGTCGGCGGCGGCTGGCGCGGCCGGATGGCCTTACGCCGGCGCCTACACTGGCCGGATGGAGCATCCCCCGCTGCCGGCGCGTGCGGACGTGGTCGTGGTCGGTGCCGGCCACAATGGACTCGTCGCCGCCACCCTGCTGGCCCGCGCGGGCCTGGCGGTGGTGGTGCTGGAGGCGGCCGACGTGCTCGGCGGGGCCGCCCGCACCGAGCACCCGTTCCCGGCGGTGCCGGGCCTGGGTCACTCCACCGGCGCGTACCTGCTCGGCCTCATGCCCCCGGAGCTGATCGCCACGCTCGGGGTCGACATCCCGGTCCGCCGCCGCGACCCCCACTACTTCCTGCCCACCCCGGGGCCGGTCGGCTCGCCGTACCTGTGGTGCGGCACGGACCGCGAGGCGACCCGCCGGCAGCTGCGGGAGGTCTTCTCCGCCGACGACCTGGCCGCCGACGACGCGCTCGCGGCCGAGCTGGCGGCGCTGCGCGACGACCTGGCACCGGCGTGGCTGGCCGAGCCGCTGCCGGTGGAGGAGACCGCGCAGCGGTACGTCCGGCCGCAGCTACGGCAGACCTTCGTCGACCTGGTCCGCGGGTCGGTGGTGGCCTACCTGGACCGGTTCGGCTTCCGTAGCGAGCTGCTGCGGGCCATGTACGCGGTCACCGACGGCATCTCCGGCCTGCACGCCGGTCCGGACGACCCCGGCACCGGCCACAACTTCCTGGTCCACAACATGTGCCGGCTGCCCGGATCGGACGGCACGTGGATGGTCGCTGTGGGCGGCATGGGCACGGTCACCCGGGTGCTCGCCGACGCCGCCCGGGCCGCCGGAGCCCGACTGGTCACCGGCGCCGAGGTGACCGTCGTACGGGTCTCCGCGGGCGCGGTCGAGGGCGTGGCGCTGGCGGACGGGCGGGAGGTCGCCGCCCGGGTCGTGCTGGGCGCCTGCGACCCGTACCGGCTGATCGACCTGGTCGGTGCCCAGCACCTGCCCGACGACCTGGTGTCCCGGATGGCAGCCGTCCGCCGCACCGGCACCACCCTGAAGGTGAACCTGGCGCTCCGGGACCTGCCCCGGTTCGCGTGCCTCCCCGACGGCGCACCCTCCCCGTTCGGCGCCACCATCCACCTCATCCCCGGCTCGGAGCCCGGCGGCTCGCCGCTGTCGGCGGTGCGGGCGATGTGGGAGGAGGTCCGCGCCGGCCGGCTGCCCGCGGAACCCACCATCGAGTGGTACCTCCACACCACCGTCGACCCCTCGCTGCGGGACGCCGACGGGCACCACTCCTCGGCGCTGTTCGTGCAGTCGGTGCCGTACCAGCCGGCGGGCTCGACCTGGGAGGCCGAGGTCGACGGCTACGTGGCGCGCCTGCTGGCGCTCTGCGACCGGTACGCGCCCGGCACCTCGGCGCTGGTCGCCGACGTCGTGGCCCTGACCCCGCCGGAGATCGAGGCGCGGTTCGGCATCACCGGCGGCCACATCCACCACGTCGACAACACCGTCTCGTTCACCGACCGGATGCCGTACGCCACCGGGCTGGACGGGCTCTACGCCGGGTCGGCGGGCTGCCACCCGGCCGGGAGCGTCATCGGCGCCGCCGGCCACAACGCCGCCCGCCGCATCCTGGCCGACCTCGGTCTGCGCCGCTGAGGGGTCCGTCCCGGACGGACGGTCGGCGGTCGACCCACGACCGCGGCCTCGGTCCCCGACCGGGGACGCGGCGCGGGGCGGGCCGCCCGGCGGGCGGGATCAGGACGCGGCGGCCGACGACCCGCGGTCGCCGCCGACACCGGCGTCGGCCGGCTCCGCCGGGCGGCAGCGCAGCGTCTTGCCGACGCTGGTGAGGCAGCGGCCGGTGCGCAGGTCGAACCGCCAGCCGTGCATCTGGCAGGTCAGCGTGTCGCCCTCGATCTTGGCGAAGCGCGACAGGTCCGCCTTCAGGTGCGGGCAGCGGCGCTGCACGTACCAGTCACCGATCCGGATCTCCTCGGCCTCCACGGCCCGCTCGTGCTCGTCGTACCACCCCTCGGCGTACTGCAGCCGCTCCTGGGACAGGCACTTGAAGAACGAGTAGACGAACTCGTTGTACTGCCCGATCCGGGCGGCGGAGAACCGGCAGGACAGGAACAGCGAGTTGACCCAGTCGACCTCACCGGAGTCGAGCAGGTTCTCGACCAGGGCCCGCCGGGTCTTGAAGCGGTAGCGGACCTTCTCGTCGGCGTACGGCCGGACCTCGCGGGTGGCGAAGTCGATGACGATCGACTCGACCGTCTCGCCCGCCTCGTCGGTCAGGTCGAACCTCACCGGCCCGCCGATGCCCTTGGCCATGTACACCGACTGCTCCAGCAACGGCTCCACCCGCCGCTTCAGCTCGGCGAGCACGTCGACGTGCGGCCGCGCCCACGACGCCTTCGCCGCCTCGATGACCGGCCGCATCCGGCGCTGGTAGTCGCGCAGGTACTCCTCCTTGCGGGCGAAGAACTCCCGCACGTCCGGAACCGGGTGGGTGACCCGGCAGTCGTCCGCGGTCACCTCGGCCACCGAGCCCGGGAGCAGGATCACCCCGTTGTCGTAGCCGAGGCCGTGGTAGTGGTCCAGGAAGGTCTGCTGGTCGGGGAAGATGTTGCCCTCGTCCCCGCCCAGGTCGTTGAACTGCCACAGCTCGTCGTCGAGGAAGCACGGCGGGCCCGCGATGGGGAACACCCACGACGCCTTGAGGTCCTCGATGTAGCGCAGGGTGCGGTCCAGCTGCCGCTCCCGCTTCTGCTTGCCGAAGGCCGTCTTCGCGTGCCGGGGCAGCTCGTAGACCATCGGGTACCAGATCGCCCCGGAGAACTGGAGCATGTGCGCGTGCACGTGGCCGAGCTTGGCGAACTCGCTCAGGTCGGTCGGCCGCGCGTCGTTCTGGTTGAGCAGCCGGATCCCGTCGTACTCCACCCACAGCGAAGAGTCCCCGATCGGCCCGTCGGTGGGTGAGGTCAACGCCTGAATCATGATCTTGAGGCCGCCGTCGAGCTCGACCACCTCGTTGGTGCGGGTCTTGATGAACCGCGTGAACCCGATCTCGCGGAGCTGGTCCTCCAACTCGCTGGTGGGGAACTCCGGCAGCAGCACGGTGGCGCGCTTGGAGACGTACCGCCGCAGGTGCTCGGGGTCGAAGTGGTCCCGGTGCAGGTGGGAGATGTACAGGTAGTCGGTGTCGCCCAGCGTCTCCCAGTCGAGCTGGGAGTTGTCCGGGAACGGGAACCAGGAGGCGAAGTACGCCGGGTTGACCCAGGGATCGCACAGGATGCTGCCCGCTGCCGTGTCGATCCGCACGCTCGCGTGTCCGGTACCCGTCAGCCGCACCGCTGTTGTCTCCTCTCGCCTCGTTCGTTCCGCCCGACGCTATCAAGCCGTCGGGGCCGTGACAGACTTACGTCCGGCAAGCCGTCGAGCGAAGGAGAGGAACCACCGTGGCCGAGGAGCAGGTGACGTCACCGGACCAGCACAAGCCCAGCAACATCCGGGTGGCACGCCTGGTCGGGATCGTGGCCATCGTCGCGTTGCTGTCAATGCTGTTCGGCAACCACGACGGCATCGTCTCCGGTGACGGCAGCGCCTGGGTGGAGGACGCCTACCTCATCGGCTTCGCGGCCCTGATCGCGGTCATGCTCGTCGGCGACGAGGTGCTGCGCCGGCGCGGCCTGCGCCGGTAGGCGTCCGACCGGGCGCCCGGCCGGCCACCGTGCCGGCACGGGTCCCGCCTTCCCGACGGCCGTGCCGCCGGGAAGGCGCGTATCCCCTCCACGGCTGGACGGCCGTGCGGCGGGACGCCGTGCGGCGGGACTCAGCCCACCCGGCCCGCCGCGCCACGGCGGGCGAGGGCAGCCCCCGCCGGGGCCGGCCTCCGCCGGTCACGCGCGGGTGCCTCCACCGGTCAGAGGCGCCGGATGATCTCCCGTACCTCCCGCAGCGCGTTGTCCACGTCGCCCTCGAAGTAGCCTCCCGGCACCAGGTCGAACCTGCTGGGATCCAGGTCCGCCTCGCTGATCGACAGCGGCGCGCGGCCGGTCATGCCCGCGATGATCCGCTCGAACAGCTCGTCGACCTGGGCCCGGTCGTACCCGCTGCCGAACCGTCGGGGTTGGAAGCTGCGCCGCAGCTCGTCGACGCGCTGCACGTCCCCCGCGGGCACGCCACCCATGCCGGGCGTCATGTGACCGGCCGCCGGCGGTGGGCCGACGACGCCGGGACCGCCCATCGGAGGCGGGGGTGGCGGTGGCGGCGGCGGTGGTCCCATGACCGGGGCGCCCAGGTGGGGCGGTGGCCCGGGTGGTGGCGACGGCGGACGGCCGATCGCCGGGCCCGCCGTGGGGTGTCCGCCCGAGGTGTGTGGGCCAGCGGTCGGGACGCCCGCGGCCGGCGGACCCGTCACCGGGGAGCCGACACCGGGCGGGCGCGCCCACTCCGGCGCCCCGAGGGAGCCGATGTGCATCTCCGTGGTGAGGTCCTGGGAGTACGCCTCCGGGCGGTCGTACTGCCCGGCGTACGTGGGCTGCTCGTCGTACCGGGGCGGTGGAGGCGGCTCGGGCTGGCCGTACCGCCCCACGCCGGCCGGAGTCGGTGACGGCCGGTGCGGCACCGGCGGCACCGGCGACACCGGTGCCTGGCTGGTGGTGTGAGCCTCCCCCTGGCCGGGCAGCAACCCCCGCTCGGCCATCTCCGCCAGCTGCCGTTCCAGCCGGTCCAGGTGCAGGTCGACCTGCCACTCGTCGTAGCCGCCGAACCGGACCGAGAACTCCACGTCGCGGACCTCCTGCGCGGTCACCGGTGTGTCCACCGGAGCGCCCGCAAGGGTCGCCTCCACCCGGTCCAGGAAGGCGTCCACCTCGTCCACCTTGTAGCCTCGGCGGAACGCCCGCCGCCGGAACCGCTGCCCGCTCGTCGTCACCGCTCCACTCTCCCACTCCCGGCGGCCGAGGCCGCCAACTGCCCGCACGCTCCGTCGATCTCCCGACCTCGGGTGTCGCGCACCGTGGCTGTCACCCCGGCCGCGCGCAGGCGCCGGAGAAACTCCCGCTCCACCGACTTCGGGCTGGCGTCCCACCGGCTGCCCGGAGTCGGGTTGAGCGGGATCAGGTTCACGTGCGCCAGCTTCCCGGCGAGGAGCCGACCCAGCAGGTCGGCGCGCCAGGGTTGGTCGTTCACGTCCCGGATCATGGCGTACTCGATGGAGACCCTCCGGCCCGTCCTCGTCGCGTACGCCCACGCAGCGTCCAGCACCTCAGCCACCGGCCATCTCCGGTTGGCCGGCACGAGCTCGTCACGTAGATCATCATCGGGGGCGTGCAGGGAGAGCGCAAGGGTCACCGGGAGGCCCTCACCGGCCAGCCGCCGCATCGCCGGGGCGATCCCGACCGTGGAGATCGTAAGGTGGCGGCTGGACAGGCCCAGGCCCTCCGGCGGCGGCGCGACCAGCCGCCGCACCGCCGTGACCACGCGCCGGTAGTTGCCCAGAGGCTCCCCCATGCCCATGAAGACCACGTGCGTCAGCCGGCGCCGCCACTGCTCGGCCGCGGTCGCCGCGAGCTGGACCACCTGGTCCACGATCTCCGCCGTGGACAGGTTGCGGGTCAGGCCCGCCTGTCCGGTGGCGCAGAAGGGGCAGGCCATGGCACAGCCTGCCTGGCTGGAGACGCAGGCGGTCACCCGGTCCGGGTACCGCATGAGGACACCCTCGACGAACGCCCCGTCGTGCAACCGCCACACCACCTTGCGGGTGGCGCCGGCGTCGCAGGTCAGCTCCCGCACCGGGGTGAGCAGGTCGGGCAGCAGCGTGCCGACCACCCGCTCCCGGACGGCCTTCGGCAGGTCGGTCATCTGCGCCGGGTCGCGGACCATGCGGGCGAAGTAGTGGCGCGAGACCTGCCCCGCCCGGTACGCCGGCTCGCCGAGGGCGACGACCGCCTCCCGCCGACCGGCCAGGTCCAGGTCGGCGAGGTGGGCGGGCGCCAGGCCGGCGCGGGTGACGACCTCGCTGCTCATGGCACTACAGTGTTCCACGCCCACCCGGTGAGTTGTCGACGGCGGGTAGGCCGGCTGTGACTCCTACGTCAGTACCTCCAGCAGCAGGTACGCCGTGGGCACCGCGAACAGGATCGAGTCGACCCGGTCCATCACGCCGCCGTGGCCGGGGAGCAGGCCGCTCATGTCCTTGATGCCCAGGTCCCGTTTGAGCAGCGACTCGGCCAGGTCGCCGAGGACCGCCGCACCGGCCACCACGACTCCGAAGATCACCCCTACCCACCACGCCAGGCCGCCGAGCGCCAGCCCCACCGCACCACCGACCGCGGCGGCGACCAGGGAGCCGGCCAGCCCTTCCCACGACTTCTTCGGGCTCACCGTGGGCGCCATCGGGTGCCGACCGAGGAACACACCGGTCGCGTAGCCGCCGGTGTCGGTGAGCACCACCACCACGAGGGTGACCAGCACCCGCCAGGTCCCGTCGTCGGCGGCGGCCAGCAGCGCGGCGAAGCCCCCCAGGAACGGGACGTACACCAGGATCAGCGTGGCGGCGCCGACGTCGTGGTGGTACCCGTCGGGGCCCCGTGCCAGCCGCCAGACCATGGCGGCGAGGACGCTGACGAGCAGGCCGAGGCTGAGGGCCGCCAGCCCACCCCACCACGCCAGACCGACCATCACCAGGCCGCCGGCGAACAGGGGAACCTGGGGTGGTCGGGCACCTCCGGCGCGGACGGCACGCACCAGCTCCCAGGTCGCCCCCCAGACCCCGGCGACCACGATGACCAGGAACGCCGGGCGCCACAGCAGGAGGGACGCGAGCACGGCGGCGGCCAGCCCACCGCCCACGGTGAACGCGGCAACCAGGTCACGACCGGCGCGGCCGGCACCACCGCCGGCACGGCCGCTGCCGTCGGGGCGGCCGGCACTGGTACGACCGCCGCCGGCGGGCTCACCGGCGGCGCCGCTGGCGCGGGGCGACGGACCAGGGCCGGTCGGCCGCTCTACCACGAGCGGGGCGGCGGCCCAGCCGGCCACCGGGCCGCAGGCGGGCAGATCCGGCCCGCGCCGGGGTCGGGAGATCCGCTCATCAGAACTCGAGCAGCTCCGTTTCCTTGTGCTTGAGCATCTCGTCGATGTGGGCGACCTGCCGGTGGGTCAGTTCGTCCAGCTCGCGCTCGGCCCGCCGACCCTCGTCCTCGCCGGCCTCGCCGTCCCGGACGATCCGGTCGATCTCCTCCTTGGCCTTGCGGCGGACGTTGCGGATGGCGACGCGGGCCTCCTCGGCCTTGTGGCGGGCCAGCTTGATCATCTCCCGGCGCCGCTCCTCGGTCATCGGTGGGAGTACCACCCGAAGCTGCGTGCCCTCGTTGCTGGGGTTCACGCCCAGGTCGGAGTCCCGCACCGCCTTCTCCATCGCCGCGATCTGCGACGGGTCGTACGGCTTGATGATCGCCATCCGCGGCTCCGGCGTCGCGATCGAGGCGAGCTGGGGCAGCGGTGTCGGCGTCCCGTAGTAGTCCACCATGATCTTGGAGAAGATGGCGGCGCTGGCCCGGCCGGTCCGGATCGCAGCGAACTCCTCCCGGGCGTGGGCGATGGCACCCTCCATCTTCTCTTCGGCTTCGAGAAGAGTGTCCTCGATCACGTTGGCTCCTTCGTGCTGCGGACCGGTCAGCCGGCGGTGATCAGTGTCCCGATCCTCTCACCCCTGACCGCCTTGATGATGGTGTCCTCGCCCTCCGCACCGAAGACCAGCATGGGCAGGCGGTTGTCCATGCAGAGGCTGAACGCGGTCGCGTCGGCGACCCGCAGCCCTTGCCGGAGCGCTTCGCCGAAGGTGATGGTGTCCAGCTTCCGGGCGGACGGGTCGGTGCGCGGGTCGGCGGTGTAGACGCCGTCGACCCCGTTGGTGCTCTTCATGACCACGTCGGCGTGGATCTCCAGGGCGCGCTGGGCGGCGACCGTGTCGGTGGAGAAGTACGGCATCCCCGCCCCCGCGCCGAAGATCACCACCCGCCCCTTCTCCAGGTGGCGGATCGCTCGCCGCGGGATGTACGGCTCGGCGACCTGTGCCATGTGGATCGCCGTCTGGACCCGGGTGTCGATCCCTTCCTTCTCCAGGAAGTCCTGCAGCGCCAGGCAGTTCATCACCGTGCCCAGCATGCCCATGTAGTCGGCACGCGGGCGGTCCATCCCGCGGTGCTGCAGCTCCGCGCCGCGGAAGAAGTTGCCGCCTCCGACCACCACGGCCACCTGGACGCCCATGCGCACCACGGTGGCGATCTGGCGGGCGAAGGACTGGACCACGTCCGGGTCGACCCCCAGCTGGCCGCCGCCGAAGTTCTCACCGGAGAGCTTGAGCACGACCCGCCGGTACGGGCCGGGAGGTACCGGGCGGCGCTTCTCCTCGGTGCACCGGTCCGTCGCCACCTGTGCCATCGTGACCCACCCCCTGCCGTTGGTTCCCGACCACCCTTCCGCGGCGCCCACGACGGGCGGTGGTCAGTCCTGCCCGACCTCGATCCGGACGAACGAGGTGACGGTCAGCTGGGCCTCGGCGAGGACCTGGGACACCGACTTCTTGGGATCCACCACCGACGGCTGGTCGAGGAGAACCGCGTCCTTGAAGAAGGCGTTGACCTTGCCCTCGACGATCCGCGGAATCGCGGCCTCGGGCTTACCTTCCTCGCGCGCGCTCTGCTCGGCGATGCGCCGCTCCTCCGCGACGACCTCCTCCGGGACCTGGTCACGGGTGAGGTAGCGCGGTCGCATGGCGGCGATCTGCATGGCGATCCCGCGGGCATCGGCCTCCGCGGTCCCGTCCCGGCCGCCCGAGTACGCGACCATCACGCCCACCTGCGGTGGGAGGTCCGGGCTCTTACGGTGCAGGTAGACCGCGACCGGCTCGTCGAGCACCGCGAACCGGTTGACCTCGAGCTTCTCACCGATCTTCGCCGACAGCTCGTTCACCGCCGCGGCGACGGTGCGCCCGTCGGGCAGCGTGGAGGCGAGCAGGGCCTCCCGGTCGGCGGGCCGGGTCGCCGCCACGTGAGCGACCAGCTGCTCGCCGAGCGCGATGAACTCGGCGTTCTTGGCCACGAAGTCGGTCTCGCAGTTGAGCTCGAGCAGCGCGGTCCCGCTGTGGGCCACCAGCCCGTTGGCGGCGGTGCGGCCGGCCCGCTTGTCGACGTCCTTGGCCCCCTTGATCCGCAGGAGCTCGACCGCCTTGTCGAAGTCACCTTCGGCTTCGACCAGGGCGTTCCGGCAGTCGAGCATGCCGGCGCCGGTGAGTTCGCGCAGTCGCTTGATGTCCGCGGTGGTGATGTCTGCCATGTCTCTCTCTTTGCAGCTCGGTCGAACGGTGTGCACCTGCGGTCAGTCGGTCGTGGCGGTGGCCGACGCCTGACCGGCGGTCCGGCCGACGTCGCTCGAAGCCGCGTCGGACGCGGCGGCCGTCCCGCCAGCCTCGGCGTCTTTGGCGGCACCGGCTGACCCGGCGGTGCCGGTCTCCCCGACCTGGCCGGACTCCCCGGTGGCGCTGGCGACCCCGGAGGCCGGGGTCTCGACCGATCCACCCTCGAGAAGCTCCCGCTCCCACTCGGGCATCGGCTCGTCGACGGCGACCGCGCCAGGCTTGTCCTCCTCGGCGCGCGCCCGCCCGGAACGGGCGATGAGCCCCTCGGCGACGGCGCTGGCCACGACCCGGGTGAGCAGCTCGGCCGACCGGATCGCGTCGTCGTTGCCCGGGATCGGGTAGTCCACCTCGTCCGGGTCACAGTTGGTGTCCAGGATGGCGATCACGGGGATGCCGAGCTTGCGGGCCTCGTCGACCGCGATGTGCTCCTTCTTCGTGTCCACGATCCAGACCGCCGACGGCAGCTTCTGCATGTCCCGCAGACCGCCGAGGGTCCGGATCAGCTTGTCCCGCTCCCGGGCCAGCTGCAGGATCTCCTTCTTCGTGTAGCCGTTGCTGCCCGCGGCCTCGGGGTCGAGGTCCAGCGCCTCCAGCTCCTTCATCCGGAGCAGCCGCTTGTACACCGTCTGGAAGTTGGTGAGCATGCCACCCAGCCAGCGGTGGTTGACGTACGGCATGCCCACCCGCGACGCCTGCGTGGCGATCGCCTCCTGGGCCTGCTTCTTGGTGCCGACGAACAGGACCGTCCCGCCGTCGGCCACGATGTCGCGTACGAACGCGTACGTCCGGTTGATGTACTCGAGGGTCTGACGCAGGTCGATGATGTAGATGCCGTTGCGCTCCGTGAAGATGAAGCGCTTCATCTTCGGGTTCCAGCGCCGGGTCTGGTGCCCGAAGTGAACACCAGCCTCCAGCAGCTGGCGCATGGTGACGACCGCCATCGTGTTGGTACTCCTCTATGTCCCTGGTTATGTCCTGGCGCCGTTCGCCGGCCGCTGCGGACCCGGGGCCGGGAGCCGGGACCAGGGACGACCGTCGCCGCAGGCCGGGTGGCCGATGCGGAAGGCGCGCGAAGTCAACCGCCGGGCGGCGGTTGCCGCCACCAGTCTACGCCTCGCGCCAACCGTCCGCTGGCCGCCCGTCGGTCACCGGTGACCGTCGCCGCTGGGGCCGGCGGTCGGGGCGGCGGGCGGTCGCGTCACGCGGCCAGCCCGGCCGCGACGAACAGCACGAGCGCCACCGACAGGTACGCCACCGGCGGACGCAGCCACGC
This sequence comes from Micromonosporaceae bacterium, assembly GCA_047459215.1. Lineage (GTDB taxonomy): Bacteria > Actinomycetota > Actinomycetes > Mycobacteriales > Micromonosporaceae > Natronosporangium. The sequence goes on from VSBZ01000010.1 coordinate 46,225, forward strand.
CTGTGCGCTGTTGGGTCCCGCGGCCCGGACCGCGCCCGTCGCCACCGCGTAGAGCCCCATGGCGAGCAGGGGTAGCGCGAGGATCAGGCACACCGACGCCACGATGGCCGACGGGACGCCGTCGGTCACGTTGTCGATCAACAGCAGCACCGGCGGGATCTCCAGCAGCACCGCCGCCAGTCCCAGGACGACCATGGCCGCCGGACGATGGCTGCGGTACGTCTCGCCGGTCGGTGCCGGCGGGACCCGGGGTGGCACCGACGAGGCCGGTGAGACGGGTGGGACGGACATTCTGCGTGGTGGCTCCTCCGGGGGGATCGGCAGCCCCGACCGTGGCCCGATCGTGCCGCGCGACGTGTGCTCCCGCGACTCGGCGCGGCGTGCCTCCGGTACCGGCGCCCCGTAGTGGGACTCGGCCGTGGCGTAGCGGCTCTCATCGGCCGGGTAGCGGACCTCGCCCCGCACGTGGGTCGAGGCGTAGCGACCCTCCGAAGCCCAGCCGCCGCCCTCGGACGACGCGGACTCCGGGTAGGCGTCCGCGTCCGCGTAGACGCCGGGCTCCGGATAGCCACCGGGCTCCGGATAGCCTCCGGGCTCCGGGTGCCGGCCGCGGTCGGGGTAGCTGCGATCTGGCTCCACGCCACACACGCTATGCGAGGGCCTCCGCGGGCCGCCATCGACCCTCCGGCGAGCGGGCCCCTCGCTCCTCCGGCCGGCGGGCGGCACCGGACGGCGGGTCAGGCCCGGGGGTGCGCCCGCCGGTAGGCCTCGCGCAGCCGGTCCACGGTCACGTGGGTGTAGATCTGGGTGCTCGCCAGCGAGGCGTGGCCGAGCAGCTCCTGGACGCTGCGCAGGTCCGCCCCACCCGCGAGCAGGTGCGTGGCGGCGGCGTGGCGCAGGCCGTGGGGAGACAGCGTCGGGACCCCGGCGGACCGGGCGTGGCGGGCCACCACCCGGCGCACCACGGTCGGGTTCAGCCGGCCGCCGCGGGCGCCCAGCAGCAGCGCCCGACCACTGTCCGGCCGGGCCAGCCAGGGACGGCCGAGCCGCAGCCAGTCGTCCAGGGCCTGGGCCGCGGGGAGCCCGTACGGGACGCTGCGCTCCCGGGCGCCCTTGCCCATCACCCGGACCAGGCGCCGCTCCTGGTCGACGTCGTCCAGGTCCAGCCCGCACAGCTCGCTGACGCGTACCCCGGTGGCGTACAGGAGCTCCAGGATGAGGCGGTCGCGCAGCACCACCGGGGACGCCTCCTCCCCGGGCGCCTCCACCACGGCCGCGGCCTGTTCCGGCGTCGGCACGTCCGGCAGCCCGCGCTGCGGCCGGATCGCGACCCGTGCGCGCGGCCACGAGCTCGTCGAGGAGCCGCCCTCCCCCGTCGACGGCCGCGGTGGCCCGGACCCGGCCGTCCGCGTCCAGGAGGGTGGCCTCCGCCCCGGACGCGCCGACGT
>VSBZ01000137.1:0-9632 GCA_047459215.1 Micromonosporaceae bacterium
GTCGAGGTGCTGCCCCGCCTGTCCGACGGCGCCGACGGGAGGGCCGTGGTCGTGGACGACCTCGGGCGGGTCGTCGGGGTCATCTCGCCCAGGGACATCGCCCGGGTGACGGCCCTGGCCGACCTGCGCGCCGGCCGCCCGCTGGCTCACGCCGGCGCCCCGGTCGAACGTCCCGGCGACGGGCAGGCGACCGGCTGAGCCCGCGGCCGGGCGTGACCGGTCCGGCGTCGCGGCGCCGCGGCGGCCGGCCGACGGGGTTGGCCGGGCCCGGAGGCGCCATGCGATATTGGAGCGCGTGAGAGCCCGTGTACTGGTCGTGGACGACGACCCCGCCCTGGCGGAGATGCTCGGCATCATCCTCCGCAACGAGGGTATGGAGCCGATCTTCGTCAGCGACGGTGAGCAGGCGCTGGACGCCTACCGCGAGCACCGGCCCGACATCGTGCTGCTCGACCTGATGCTCCCGGGCATGGGTGGCATCGACGTCTGCCGGGCGATCCGGGCGGAGTCCGGGGTTCCCATCGTCATGCTCACCGCCAAGACCGACACGGTGGACGTGGTGCTGGGGCTGGAGTCCGGCGCGGACGACTACGTGGTCAAGCCGTTCAAGCCCAAGGAGCTCGTGGCGCGCATCCGCGCCCGGCTGCGCCGGGGGGAGGAGATGCCGCCCGAGCAGCTGGTCATCGGGCCGAAGCACAACCGCATCACCATCGACGTGCCGGCGCACACGGTCATGCGGAACGGGGTCGAGGTCAAGCTGACCCCGCTGGAGTTCGACCTGCTCGTCTCGCTGGCACGCAAGCCGCGGCAGGTGTTCACGCGGGAGGTGCTGCTGGAGCAGGTCTGGGGGTACCGCCACTCGGCGGACACCCGCCTGGTCAACGTGCACGTCCAGCGGCTCCGCGCCAAGATCGAGCGGGATCCGGAGCACCCGGAGGTGATCCTCACCGTACGCGGGGTCGGGTACAAGGCGGGCACGGGCTGACACCGGGCCCGGACGGTGCCGGTGCCGTCCGGGTTTGCGGTGATCTGGGACGCTGCCACCGCCCACGGCTCGGCTAGACTGTGCGCACTGTGACGTCCCCCTCGGCTTCCGGTCACCCGGTCGGCGCGTCCCTCGTCGAGGCCCTCCGGCGGCAGCTCCGCGCCGTCGGAGGGAGGGTCGTCGCCAGCGCGGCCGCCGTCCGTCACGCCTGGCGCCGGTCGCTCCAGCTGCGGGTGGTCACCTTCACACTCGTGACCGCCGGCACACTGGTCGGCGCCTTCGCCTACCTGGTGGTGGAGCTGACCACCAACAGCAGCCTCGACCGCGCCATCCAGGCCGCCGCCCAGCAGGCCAGGGAGGACGCCTCGTACGTCCAGGAACAGCTGAGCGCTCACCAGCAGCCGGGCGACCGCCGGCTGGGGGAGTCCATGAGGTCGGTCGTCAGCTATCTCTCGCGGCCGGCGGCCCCGCGGACGGGCGGCGAGCGGCTGGTGCTGCTCGACCCTCCGCCCGGAGCCGCCGCCCGACCGGTCTCGACCGGCGGGCTGCCGGTCGAGCGGGCGGTCTCCGGACAGCTGGCGGTGGAGGTGGCCAACGGCCAGGTGGCGCGCCAGATCGTCACGGTCCAGGTCGGGGACCAGCCGACGACATACCTGGTGTACGGGGTCCCGGTCCCGCCGGGCTGGGGCTACGGGCCGCCGTTCCGGCTGTACGAGCTCACCCCGCTGACCGCCGAGATCGAGGCGGCGGCGGACGTGCGCAACACCGTCCTCGTGACCGGGGCCGCCCTGGTGGTGCTGCTGGCGGCGCTCACCGGGCTGGTGACCACGATGGTGGTGCGGCCGGTACGCCTGGCGGCCCGCACCGCGCAGCGGCTGTCGGCGGGGCTGCTCGACCAGCGGATGATCGTCAAGGGCGAGGACGACCTGGCGCTGCTGGCGGAGTCCTTCAACCAGATGGCCACCAACCTCCAGCGGCAGATCGAGCGGCTGGAGGAGATGTCGCGGCAGCAGCGCCGGTTCACCTCGGACGTCTCCCACGAGCTGCGCACCCCGCTGACGACCGTGCGGATGGCCGCGGACCTGCTGTTCAATGAGCGCAACTCGTACTCACCGGAGGTCGCCCGCAGCGCCGAGCTGCTGCAGCACGAGCTGGACAGGTTCGAGAGCCTGCTCACCGAGCTGCTGGAGATCAGCCGGTTCGACGCCGGGTTTGCCACGCTCGACAGCGAGCCGGTCGACCTGGCGACGATCGTGAAGCGGGCGGTCACCCGGCTGTCGGCGCTGTGCGCCCGGACCGGCACGGTGGTCCAGCTGCGGCTGCCGGAGCAGCCGGTGATCGCCGAGGTCGACCCGCGCCGGGTGGAACGTATCCTCCGGAACCTCATCGGCAACGCCGCCGAGCACGGGGAGGGGCGGCCCGTCGTGGTCACGCTCGCCAGCAACGGCCAGGCCGCCGCGATCGCGGTGCGGGACTACGGCGTCGGGCTGCGGCCCGGCGAGGAGCGGCTGGTGTTCAACCGGTTCTGGCGTGCCGACCCCTCGCGCACCCGGCGGACCGGGGGTACGGGACTCGGCCTGTCGATCAGCATGGAGGACGCGAAGCTGCACGGGGGCTGGCTCGAGGCGTGGGGTCGGCCGGGCCGCGGCTCCCAGTTCCGGCTCACCCTCCCGCTGCGCAGCGGGGAGCAGATCACCTCCTCGCCGCTGCCGCTGACCCCGGAGGACGCCGACGCGCCCCTTCCCGAGCGCTCCACACCGGACGGCAGCCCGGTCTCCCTTTCCCCCGCACCGGAGGGCGGCGCGTCTCCGTCCACCGAGGACGGCGTTTCGAATGCGCCGGATGCGGTGGTCCCATCCGGCCGGTCTGGCCGGGACGTGTCCCGGGCCGACCCCGAGCTCACCGGCAGAGGAGCGGCGTCGTGACGGCCCTGTCGCGCGTCCTCGCCTGCGCGCTGGCCGTCGTCCTCGCCGGCGGGCTCACCACCGCCTGCGGCGTGCCGCAGTGGACGGACGTCGTGACGGAGGGGAGCGGCCCGGGTGCGGAGCCGGCCGGTGCGACGGTGCCACGCGTGCCGGAGGGTCCCGACGACGCCAGCGACCCGGAGGAGTTCGTCCGATTCTTTCTCCAGGCAGCCGCCGCCGACCCCGGCAACGCGGTCGAGGAGCTGCGGCCGTTCATCCACTCCAGCGAGCAGGAGGACTGGCGACCCAATCCACAGGTGTGGGTGGTGCGCGTCGAGGGGGACCCGGTCTTCACGAACGTACCCAACGGCGAGCGCGTCGAGTTGACGGTCAGGCCGCTGGGCATCCTCAGCGACGGGGTGGTGGAGCCGCGCCCCGACAGCCAGCTCCGCGAGTACCGGTTCCAGGTGGTGTCGGAGACCGACGTCGTCAACGAACAGGTCGGGGCGGGAGTCGACCGGGCACGGTACCGCATGGTCGACCCACCGGACGAGATCCTGCTGGACCAGCGCGCCCTCGCCGAGCGGGGTTACCTGCGCCCGACGTCCATCTACGTGTGGGACGACGACAACGACCTCCTGGTACCGGATCTGCGCTGGCTGCCCACGGCGGCGTCACCGGCGCAGGCGGCTCAGGCCAAGCTGGAGTGGCTGATCGACGGCCCCGCGCCGTGGCTGGAGTCGATGTCAGGGCTGCCGGGCAACCTGGAGCTGCAGGGGAACCCGGTGTGGCGGGAGGACCGGTTGGACGTGGCGTTCACCACCTCTGAGGAGGTCGGAGAAGAGATGCTGCGGCGGATCGACGCCCAGGTGTGGTGGACGCTGCGGGACCTGTTGCCCGACCCCGCCACGGTGGGTCTGACCATCAACGGCGAGAGCCGTGAGATCGGCAGCTCCCACTCCTCCGCGCGCTCCATCAGGTACCGGGTGCCCGCCAGCTTCGTCCTGTTGGGCGACAGCCTGGTGCCCTACGTGTCGGACCAGCCGGAGCGGCCCGAGGTCCAGCCGGCCAGCGGCACGCTGTCAGCGGCGCTGACCGGTCGTGGGCGGGAGGCGTCGCTGGCGATGGTCCATCCCGCCGGGGATGAGCGGTGGCGGCTGAGCATCGCCACCGCCGACGGCGTCGTCGAGACGGCTCTCACGGCGCGGGCGATGAGCCGGCCGGTGTGGCTGAACCATCCACCGGGCAGCGGGCTCGTGGTCGCCGACGGCAGGTTGTACCGCTTCACCGCCGGCGACGCGGCGGTGCAGGAGGTGATCGTGCCGGGCCTGCCCGGGGGCATGACCGCGGTGGCGGCGGCGCCGGACGGTCGGCGGTTGGCGCTGGTCGCCGACGGCGAGCTTTGGGTCGCCTCGCTGGTGCGGCGTCCCGACGGAGTCGGCGTCAACCGGCCGCAACGCCTGCCGACCAGTCTCACCGACGTGTCGGGGGTGGCGTTCATCCAGGAGAACTGGGTGGCGATCATCGGCCGGGACGGCAGCCGGACCGTGCTGTTCGAGGTCACGGTCGACGGCGCGTACGAGCAGGAGCTCCCCAACGGGGACCTGGGGGCACCACAGACCGTCACGAACCTCGTCGGCTATCCCGGCGACCCCGACAAGGGCAACCCGCGCGGGTTCCTCATGTTCGAGTTCGAGGACTACGCCGTCCGGTACGACTACACGCGCGGGCCGTCCAAGATCCAGGTCGAGGAGCTCGACACCGAGCCGCCGGCCGAGGACGTCGAGCCGCGGGCGCCGCTCTTCGCCGAGTAGGAGGCGAGGGTGGCTGGACCGGTGGCGCCGACGGGGCGACGTCCGGGCGGGCCGACGCACCTGGTGGCGTCCCTGCTCGACCTGGTCATCCCCGGTGGGTGCGCGGGGTGCGGTGCGGTGGAGCGGCTGTGGCCGGGGGTGTGCGGGTCCTGCGCGGACGCCGTCACCCGGCTGCGCCCGGGGCCCACCCGACCCGACCCGGCGCCGCCCGGCCTGCCACCCTGCGCGGCACTGGGTGAGTACCAGGGCGTCCTGCGCGAGCTCGTGCTCGCGTACAAGGACCGCGGCCGGTACCGGCTCAGCCGCCCGCTGGGACGGCTGCTGGCACAGGTCGTCGCCACCCTCACGGCCGGCCCGGTGGCACTGGTGCCCGTGCCCGACAGCCCGGCCGCGGCACGGGCCCGCCATGGCGACCACATGTGGCGGTTGGCGCGTCCGGCTGCCGCCGCGCTGCGGCAGGCCGGTACGGAGGTGGCCCTCTGCCGGGTGCTGAGGGCCGGACCCCGCCCGGACTCGGCCGGCCTGGGGGCGGCCGCCCGCGCCGCCCACGCGGCCGCGGCGCTGCGGGTGCGGTCGACGCGCGCCGCGGGCCTGCGGCGGTGGCAGCGGCGTACCGGCGGCTCGGTGATCGTCCTCGACGACGTGGTCACCACGGGGTCGACCATCGCCGCGGCGGCCCACCGGCTCGCCGAGGCGGGTGTCGCCGTCAGCGGCGCCGCGGTGCTGGCCGCGACCGCCCGGACCGGCCACGGCCGGGCAGGCGGGGGCTCGGTGAGGTCGGCTCACGGCGGGTGAGGCCGGCTCCACGGCGCCCATCCTTCGACGCGCTCTCGGGCCAGCCGGCGCGTCCGGCGGGCGCCTGCGCCCGCCGGACGCGGTGTCGGGAGGCCCGCGGTCTCCGCTGTCCAGAGGCCGTTCGGCCCGGTTCGGGCGGCGCCGGCTCGCCTAGCATGGGTTCACGGCGGGAGGAACGGTCCGCTCCGCCGGGCTCCCGGTTCAAGGGAGGGGGTGGCCCGGGTGTGGGTGACATCACCGCCCCCGGCTGTGGCCGCTCTGTCGCCGGGCTGCGCCAGGACCAGAGGGGGAGGTCAGCGTGGACATCGTCGTCAAGGGCCGCAACGTCGAGGTGACCGACCACCTCCGGCGACTGGTCGAGGAGAAGCTCGCCAAGGCCGACCGGTACGACCAGAAGATCATCCGGATCGAGGTCGAGCTGAGGCACGAGCGTAACCCGCGGCAGTCGGACCACTGCCAGCGTGTCGAGATCACCTGCTGGTCACGTGGACCCGTGGTCAGGGCCGAGGCGGGGGCCAGCGAGTTCGCCACGGCGCTGGACGAGGCGGTCTCCAAGCTGCACCGCCGGCTGCGCCGCGCCGCCGAGCGGCGGCGGGCGCTGCAGCGCCGTGTCCGGCCCGCGGTTGCCGCGGCCCCGCCGGCCGAGCCGGTGCCGGCGGCTGAGGCCGGTGAGCTTTCCGAGGCTGTCGAGGCCGCCGGTGCCGAGGAGGAGGAAGAGGAGTACCGGCCCTGGCGCATCGTCCGGGAGAAGCAGCACCCCGGTGACCCCATGACGGTCGAGGACGCCTTGTTCCAGATGGAGCTGCTGGGACATGATTTCTACCTGTTCCTCGACAAGGAGACCGGCCGTCCGAGCGTGGTGTACCGGCGGCGTGCCTACGACTACGGTGTGATCAGCCTCGGACCGCCGTCCTCGGAGTAGGGGCGGCGCGGCCGGGACGGGCGAGGTTCCGCGCGGCCGGCACCAGTCGGGCGGCGCCACCCTGGTTTGTGGCCCGCCACCTGCCGGTTCGTCCGGGCCCGGCGCCGGTCGGCCGCCCCGGCGGGACCGTCCCGCGCCCGGGTCGGCAGCCCGCCGCCGGCGGCGGTCGCCGACCGGGCCCGCCGTGCGCCCGCGCCCGGCCGGGTCGGCGGGGTGCGGATGGGTTGTCCGTCCGCCTACCATGGGTGCGCGGACCGTCGAGGGAGTGCTGAAGACCGTGCCCATTCTCGAGAAGCTCCTCAACGCGGGCGAGGGGCGCCAGCTTCGTCGGCTCAAGAAGATCGCCGACGCGGTGAACGCCCTCGAGGAGAACTACGTTGACCTCACCGACGCCGAGCTCCGCGCCCTCACCGACACGTACCGGCAGCGTCTCGCCGACGGCGAGACCCTCGACGACCTCCTCCCGGAAGCGTTCGCTACCGCGCGGGAGGCCGCCAAGCGGGTCCTCGGGCAGCGGCACTTCGACGTGCAGGTGATGGGTGGGGCGGCGCTGCACTTCGGCAACATCGCCGAGATGAAGACCGGTGAGGGTAAGACGCTCACCAGCGTGCTCCCCGCCTACCTCAACGCCCTGGAGGGCAAGGGCGTCCACGTCGTCACCGTCAACGACTACCTGGCCCAGCGCGACGCGGACTGGATGGGGAAGGTCCACCGTTTCCTGGGCCTGTCCGTCGGGGTGATCCTGCCGGGCCAGCCTCCCGCGAAGCACCGGGAGGCGTACCAGTGCGACATCACCTACGGCACCAACAACGAGTTCGGCTTCGACTACCTGCGTGACAACATGGCCATGTCCCTCGAGGACGTGGTCCAGCGCGGGCACCACTACGCGATCATCGACGAGGTGGACTCCATCCTCATCGACGAGGCCCGCACCCCTCTGATCATCTCCGGCCCCGCCGAGCAGTCGCACCGGTGGTACCAGGAGTTCGCCAAGATCGTGGCGCGGATGGAGCGCGGCACCGACGGCCAGGGCGACTACGAGGTCGACGAGGCGAAGCGGACCGTGGCGGTGACCGAGCGGGGCGTCGCCAAGGTCGAGGACCGGCTGGGGATCGACAACCTGTACGACCCGGTCAACACCCCGCTGGTCGGCTACCTCAACAACGCCATCAAGGCCAAGGAGCTCTACAAGCGGGACCGGGACTACATCGTCACCGATGACGGCGAAGTGCTCATCGTGGACGAGTTCACCGGTCGGATCCTCCCGGGGCGTCGGTTCAGCGAGGGCATGCACCAGGCGATCGAGGCGAAGGAAGGCGTCCCGATCAAGCAGGAGAACCAGACGCTCGCCACGATCACCCTGCAGAACTACTTCCGCCTCTACAAGAAGCTGGCGGGCATGACGGGTACGGCCCGGACCGAGGCGGCCGAGTTCCAGTCCGTCTACAAGATGGGCGTGGTGTCGATCCCCACCCACAAGCCCATGATCCGGATCGACCACCCCGACGTCATCTACAAGACCGAGAAGGCGAAGTTCGAAGCCCTCGTGGACGACATCGCCGAGCGGCACGCCGCCGGTCAGCCGGTCCTGGTGGGCACGGTCTCGGTCGAGAAGTCGGAGCTGCTGTCCAAGATGCTCCAGCGCCGGGGCATCCCGCACAACGTCCTCAACGCCAAGCACCACGCGCGGGAGGCGGAGATCATCGCCCAGGCCGGCCGGCGGGGTGCGGTGACGGTCGCCACCAACATGGCCGGCCGCGGCACCGACATCATCCTGGGCGGCAACCCGGAGTACCTGGCCGCTGCGGAGGTGCGCCAGAAGGGCCTGGACCCCCAGGAGGATCCCGAGGCGTACGAGAGCGCTCTGGCCGAGGCGAAGCGGCGCTGGGAGGAGGTCTGCCGGGCCGAGGCGGAAGAGGTCATCAAGGCCGGTGGACTGTACGTGCTCGGCACCGAACGGCACGAGTCGCGGCGCATCGACAACCAGCTGCGTGGACGGTCGGGCCGGCAGGGCGACCCGGGGGAGTCGCGCTTCTACCTCTCGCTGCACGACACGTTGCTGCGCCGGTTCCGCGCCAGCATGGTCGAGGCGGTCATGGACCGGCTCAACGTGCCGGACAACATGCCGATCGAGAGCAAGCTGGTGACGCGCCAGATCAAGAGCGCGCAGGCGCAGATCGAGGCGATGAACGCCGAGGCGCGCAAGAACCTGCTCAAGTACGACGAGGTGCAGCACCAGCAGCGGCAGGTGATCTACGCCGAGCGTCGGCGGGTCCTCGCCGGTGAGGACCTGCACAAGCAGGTCCGCGGCATGCTCGACGACGTCATCAGCGCGTACGTCGACGGTGCGACCTCGGAGGGGTACGCCGAGGACTGGGACCTCGACCGGCTGTGGACGGCCCTCAAGCAGCTCTACCCGATCTCCCTGACCATCGACGACGTGCTGCGGGAGGTCGACGGCAACCGCTCGCAGCTGGATGCCGACCTGCTGCGCTCCCGCATCCTCGAGGACGCGCACGCCGCGTACGACAAGCGCGAGCAGGAGCTGGGCCCCGAGCTCATGCGGAGGATCGAGCGGGAGGTCCTGCTCCGGGTCATCGACCGCAAGTGGCGCGAGCACCTCTACGAGATGGACTACCTCAAGGAGGGCGTGGGGCTACGCGCCTACGGGCAGCGCAACCCGATCGTGGAGTACCAGCGCGAGGGCTTCACGATGTTCAACACCATGCTCGAAGGGATCAAGGAAGAGACCATCCGGTGGCTCTTCCTGGCCGAGGTGAGGTCGCCGGAGACGCCGGAGCGACAGCAGGCCGGCGTACCGCTGCCCGTGGGCGACACCCCGGTGGAGGTCCGGATCCGCGGGCTCAGGCCGCTCGCGCGTCCCACGGCGCTGCAGTACACCTCTCCCACCATCGACGGCGCCGCAGGGGTCGGCGGCGTGGCCGTGGAGCGCGAGCAGGACCGGACCGCCGCCCCGGCGCTCGGCATCGGCGCCGCTCCCGCCTTCCGGTCACCGGTCGGCGGCCGGCCCGCTCAGCGCGGGCCGCGGCCGAGGCCCACCGCGGGTGCCGGCCGGCGCCAGCCGGCCCCCGGGCAGGTCGTGGGCTCCGGCCCGTCGCGCAACGCGCCCTGCCCGTGCGGATCCGGGAAGAAGTACAAGCGGTGCCACGGGGCGCCGTCCAGCAGCGTGTGACCGGCCCGCCCGCCACCGC
>VSBZ01000138.1:0-9632 GCA_047459215.1 Micromonosporaceae bacterium
CCGGTGTGCCGGGCCGGTGAGCCCGCCGGTGGGACCCACCGGCGGGCTCACCGGCCCGCCGTCCGGCCTCACCGGCCGACCGTGACCGTCACTCCGTGCAGGGCCCGCACGGCGTCCACCAGGTGCTCGGACCGGTCGACCCGGGCGCCCGGCCACACGACGGCGCGGGTCAGCGAGCCGTGGACCACCGCACCCGCGCCCACCACGGCCTGGCGGCAGGTACCGGTGACCGTGGCGCCCGCGGCGACGAGGTTCCCGCCACCCGCGGCGTGCAGGTTGGCCGCCAGGTAGTCGGCGGGGGTGCCGGTGTCCCGGAAGTAGCCGTCGAACGGCACCACCCGCAGCTCGCCGGCGGCCTCGGCCGGCCGCCACACCTCCCGTACCAGCTCCGCGGCGCCGGGTCGCAACCGGCGCAGCCACCGCCACGGCAGGAGCGACAGCCCCGCGAAGCGGTAGCCGCTGAACGCGTCCACCGTGCCCGGTGGCGCGGGCACACCGAGCAGCCGCACGTGGTCGCGGTCCCAGTCGGCGAGCAGGGGTGCCACGTCGCCGACCAGGTACGCGTCGGCGTTGGCGACCAGCACGTCGCGGCCGTCCACCCAGTCGCGGAGCCGCACCAGCGCCCCGGCGGTGCCCAGCGGTGGGTCGCCCTCCACGGAGGTGGTCGCCCGGTCGCCGACGTACGCGACCACCTGGTCGGCCAGCCACGAGGCGTTGACGGCGACCTGTGCCGGCCCGCGCAGGCCCAGCGCCGCCAGGCGGTCGAGCATGCGGCCGAGCAGGGGCACGTTGCCCACCGGGCACAGCGCCTTGGGGCGCTGCAGCGTCAACGGCCGCAGCCGCTGACCGTACCCGGCGGCGAGCACGACGGCGCACAGCGTGCCGCTCATCGGGCGTGCGGTTCAGACCCGCCCGGGGTCGCGCTCGACCTGCGGGCCGATGCCGTAGTGGGCCAGCAGCCGGGCGGTGGGCCGGGTGAGGGGTGGCAGGTCGTCCACCGGGTGCCACGCCGCCTCCAGCACCTCGGCCCCGTCGACGACCAGCGGCGTGGTCGACGCCGGCACCGAGGCCTCGAACACCAGGTCGACCCAGCGCCCGCGGTGGTGGACCAGCACCGCCGGGTCGGCCTGACGCAGCTGGTCGGGGCGCAGCCGCACCCCGCTCTCCTCGGCGAGTTCCCGGACCGCGCCGGCGACCGGGGTCTCACCCCTGGCCAGCAGGCCGGCCGGCAGGCTCCAGCCGCGTCCCGGTGGTTGCCGCAACAGCAGCAGGCGCCCGGGTTCCGGCGCCTCCGCGTCCCGGACCAGCACCACCGCGCCCACGGTGAACGTGGGCGAGACCAGGCGGACCAGGCGCACCCGCATCCGGTGCGGCAGCCGGTAGAACAGCGGGTACGCCAGGGGAGCGAACGCGCGGAAGCGGACACCGGCCGAGCGACGGCTCATCCCGCCAGCCTAGGGGGTGCCCGCCGGCCACCGGCGGTCGCGGGGCACCGGCACGGCGCGTGGCGACCGGGCGGGGAGCGGCTCGGCACGGCGTTCACCGGGGCGATACCGCCCGGTAACCACCCGGTTGTCCGGTGTCGGCGATGCCGGCCGATGGCCGGCCCGCGCGGGACCGGCATCGGTGACACACTTGACATATGACCGGGTCCGCGGCGGACGGGAATCTCCCCACCGGAGAGGAGGCGGGCAGCGCCGAGCTGGTGCTGCCCGAGCCGGTCCGCGCCCGGATCGTGGAACTGGCCGCCGACGCCCTGGCCGCGGTGCCCGCCGCCGAGATCCCCCCGACCCTGCGTAAGGTCGCCAAGTTCGCTCCCCATCGGCGGGCCCGCCTCGGCGGGCCGGCGATCGCCGCGCAGCTCGCCGCCGACGCCGTGTTCCGGCAGCGGGTGGCCGCCTGGGTGGCCGAGAGCGAGACGTCCGGCGAGCTCGTGGCCGCGCTGCGCAACGGCGAGGTCCCCCCGGCGGACCCGGTGGAGGTGGCCGCCCTCGCCTACCTCGTGCGGCCGGCGGACTGGCGGGACCTCATCGCGGCCGCCGAGCGGGCCCTGCAGGCCGACGCCGGCCGGGCGGCGCTGGCCGAGCGGGTCGCCGAGGCGGAGGCCAGAGCGACCCAGGCCGAGCACGACCGCGCGGTGGCCCGGGTCGAGGCCGACAAGCTGCGCGACGAGCTGGTGCGGGTGCGCGAGGAGCTGGCGTCGCTGCGTCGCGAGAACCGCCGGCTGGCCCGCAGCCTGCGGGAGGCGCAGGCCGGGCACGAGCAGGCGCTCCACCAGCTGGCGACCGAGCGGGGACGGGCGGCCCGCGCCGCCGCCGAGCACGAGGCCGAGCTGCGTCGCCTGCGGGAGCGGCTGCGCGAGACCGAGCAGGCGATGGGCGCGTCCCGGGCGGCGGCCCGGGACGCGCGGGCCGCCGACGACGCCCGGCTGTGGCTGCTGGTGGAGACCATCGGTCAGGCGGTCCAGGGGCTGCGGCGGGAGCTGGGCCTGCAGGCCGCCGAGCGGTTGCCGGCCGACGTGGTCGCCGAGACCCACGCCCGCCAGCCGGCTGCCGAGGTCCGGCAGCCGGCCCGCGCGCTCGCCGACGACGACCCGGGCCGGCTGGACCAGTTGCTGGCACTGCCGCGGGCCCACGTGGTGGTGGACGGGTACAACGTCACCAAGCGCGGCTTCGGAGACGCGCCCCTGGAGCGCCAGCGCGACCGGCTCATCAAGGGACTGGTCGGGCTCGCCGCGCGCACCGGGGCGGAGGTGACCGTCGCCTTCGACGGAGCCGAGCGGGTGCCGGCGGTGCCCCGCCCCCGCGGCGTCCGGGTGCTGTTCTCGCGCCCCGGACAGACCGCCGACGACCTCATCCGGCAGCTGGTGCGGGCCGAGCCCGACGGCCGGCCGGTGGTCGTGGTGTCCTCCGACCGTGAGGTGGCCGACAGCGTCCGGCGGGCCGGCGCGTACCCGGTGGCCTCCGACGCGCTGCTGCGCTGGCTCGACCGGGGTTGAGCCCAGCCGCCGCGACCCGGCGCCGCTGTTCTAGGCTCCTGCCGGCGGCCGGTCGACGTGACCGGCCGGCACCAGACAAGGTGGACGGATGAGCGGACCGGGGTGGGCGGCGGTGGCGCTGGCGGCGCTGCTGGCGGCTCTCGTGCTGGCGGGTGTCGCCGGATGGCCGCGCGGGCTGCCGACGGTGTCCCGCGCCGCGCGGCTGGACGCCCTACGGTCCCTGCCCCCGGACGCGGTGGCGTCCGGGCGGGCGTACCACCGGGCGGTGCGCCCGGTCGGGTACGCGGCCGCGCTGCTCGCCCTGGCGGTGGTGCTGGCCCTGGGCGTGACCCCGGCCGGCCGCCGGCTGGTCGACCTGCTCGCCGCCCCGTGGGGCGGCCACTGGCTGGCCGCGGTCGCGCTGGCCGGGCCGGCGGTGGTCCTGGCCGGTGAGGTCGTCACCCTGCCGCTGGCGGTGCAGCGGCACCGGGTCTCGGTCAGGTACGGGCTGTCCCACCAGTCCTGGCGGGCGTGGTGGGGTGACCAGCTCAAGGCGTACGCGGTCACCGCGGTGATGACCGCGCTGGCGTTGGCCGGCCTGTGGGGGCTCATGCGGCTGTGGCCGGACTGGTGGTGGGTGCCGGCGGCGGTCGGTGCGGCCGCCCTGGTGGTCCTGCTGTCGTTCGTGCTGCCGATGGTGGTCGAGCCGCTGTTCCTCCGGTTCGCGCCAATGGCCGCGGGGCCGGTGCGCGACCGGCTCGTCGAGCTGGCACGGCGGGCCGGCACGCCGGTGCGGCAGGTGCTGGTGGCCGACGCCTCCCGGCGGTCCCGGGCGATGAACGCGTACGTGTCCGGGCTCGGACCGACCCGGCGGGTGGTCGTGTTCGACACGCTGCTGTCGGCGCCGCCGCCGGAGGTGGCCGCGGTCGTCGCCCACGAGCTCGCCCACGCCCGCTACCGCGACGTGGCCGCCGGCACCGCGCGGGGAGCCCTCGTCGCCGCTACCGCGGTCACCGGGCTGTACCTGCTCGGCGGATGGCCGCCGTTGCTGCGGCTGGCGGGTGTGGAGACGCTCGCCGATCCCCGGGCGGTCCCGCTCGTGGTGGCGCTGGCGGCGGTGGCGGGCGTCGTGCTGGCACCGGTGCAGGCGGCCTGGTCCCGTCGCGTGGAGGCGCGCGCCGACGCGTTCGGGCTCGCGCTGACCGGTGACCCGGACGGGCAGGCGGCGATGTTCGCCCGGCTGGCCGCCACCAACCTGGCCGATCCCGACCCGCCGCGGTGGGAGCGCCTGCTGGCATCCCATCCCCCGGTGGTGGAGCGGATCGCGGCCGCCCGCACGACCGACCGGGGGCCACGGTGACCCGCACCCTCATCGTCACCAACGACTTCCCGCCCCGCCCGGGCGGCATCCAGGCGTTCGTCCACAACCTGGCGGTGCACCAGCCGCCCGGGTCGGTGGTGGTGTACGCGTCGACCTGGCGGGGCGCGGCCGCCTTCGACGCCCGCCAGCCGTTCGAGGTGGTCCGCGAGGACACCCGGGTGCTGCTGCCCACGCCGAAGGTCGGCCGTCGGGCGGTGGAGCTCGCCCGCGCGTACGGCTGCGACGCGGTGCTGTTCGGCGCCGCCGCGCCGCTGGGAGTGCTGGGGGAGCGGCTGCGGCGCGAGGCCGGTGTGCGGCGGGTGGTCGCGCTGACCCACGGGCACGAGGTGGGGTGGGCGGCGCTGCCCGGCGCCCGGTCGGTGCTGCGCCGCATCGGCCGCGCCGCGGACGTCGTCACCTACCTGGGCGAGTACACCCGGGTCCGGCTGGCGCGGGTGCTGGCCGACGTGACCGAGCTGCGCCAGCTGACGCCCGGGGTGGACGTGGCCGCGTTCCGTCCGGACGTGGACGGCGCCGCGGTCCGCCGGCGGTACGGGCTGGGCGACCGGCCAGTGGTGGTGTGCGTGTCCCGGCTGGTTCCCCGCAAGGGACAGGACCAGCTCATCCGGGCCCTGCCGGCGGTGCGCCGCCGGGTCCCCGGCGCGGCGCTGCTCCTGGTGGGCGGCGGCCCGGACCGGGGACGGCTGGCGCGCCTGGCGCGCCGGTGCGGGGTCGCCGACCACGTGGTGTTCACCGGCACGGTGTCGCACGAGGAGCTGCCCGCGTACTACGCGGCCGGCAACGTGTACGCGATGCCGTGCCGCACCCGCCTCGGCGGGCTGGACGTGGAGGGCCTGGGCATCGTCTACCTGGAGGCGTCCGCCACCGGCCTGCCGGTGGTGGCGGGCAGGTCCGGTGGCGCGCCGGAGGCGGTGCGCGACGGCGAGACCGGGTACGTCGTGGACGGCCGGAACCTGGTGGAGATCACCGACCGGCTGGTGGCGCTGCTGGCCGACCCGGCGCTGGCGAGCAAGCTGGGTGCGGCGGGGCGGGCGTGGGTGGAGGCGCGGTGGCGCTGGGAGTCGCAGGCGGCGCTGCTGCGCGAGCTGCTCGCCGCCGACGGGGACGCCCGGAACGGCTAGCTAGCGGGCGGGTGCCGTGCGCCGGGACCGGCCGGGCAAGGCCGGGGTACGGCCGCGGAAACCCAGGACCCGGGCCGGGAACGCGGGATTGAGCCCGGCGCCGCGAGGGCGGGCCCGGGACGGTCAGGACCGGACGCTCGGCCGGTCCCGCAGCGGGGCCCGCAGCCTCCGGCTGTCCCAGACCTTGGCCGTTCCCAGACCTTGGCCGTCCCAGAACTTGGCCGTCCTAGAACTTGGGAGCGTCGGGCGCCTCCAGCAGGCCCAGCTTCAGCGCGGTCATGAGCGCCTGCGCCCGGTTGGCCGCGCCCAGCTTCTCGTACAGCTTGGAGATGTGGGTCTTGGCGGTGGATTCGCTGACGTACAGCTGCTTGGCGATGCCGGCGACGCTCATGCCGTCGGCGAGCAGCTTGAGCACCTGGCTCTCCCGGGGGGACAGTTGCGGACCGGACGGAGCGAGCCGGCGCTTCATCGCCTCGGCCAGGTCGGCGGCGGTGAACGCCTGCGGCGCGGACGCGGCGTGCCGGGCCGCGGCGACGACCTCCTCGGCCGGCGCGGTCTTCGGCACGAACGCGCTGGCACCGGCTTCCAGGGCACCGAACAGCTGGTCGTCCCCGGCGTACATGGTCAGCACGACGATGCCCATCGAGGGGTGGTTCTTGCGCAGCGTGCGCGTGATGTCCAGGCCGCTGCCATCGGGCAGCCGCAGGTCCGTGATGACCACGTCCGGGTTGAGCGCACCGGCCAGCCGCAACGCCTCGGCCACCGTGCCGGCCTCTCCCACGACCTCGAACTGGCGGTCGCGATCGAACGCGTGCCGCAGCCCCTTGCGGACCAAGTCGTGGTCGTCGATGAGCAGGACCGTGGTGCTGCTCGAACCGTTGGCGTTGTTGCTGGACATGTCCGGTACCTCCGTGTCAGGTGCCGTGTGCACACGCTACCGCGTCGGCTCCCGGCCCAGCACCACGGCCACCGTGGTACCGTGCGGCTGGCGGGGTCTGATCTCCAGTCTGCCCCGGATACGTTCCGCTCTCTCCGCCATGATCGCAAGACCGAACCGCCCGTCTTCCCGGTGTTCGGGCATCCCGTGTCCATCATCCGACACCACAATCTGGGCGGTTGGCGGATCTACCGCGCAAGTCACCCACAGGTTGCTGGCACCCGCGTGCTTGCGCGCGTTGGTGATGGCCTCCTGAGCGATCCGAAGCAGCTCGGCCTCGACCGCGGCGGGCAGCCGCGCGGTCGACTCGTCCAGGGACAGGTGGACCCGCAGCCCCGCCGAGGCGCCGACGGTGCGCGCGTACTCGGCGATCGCGGCCGCCAGCCCGCCGTACCGGTCCACCTCGCTGCGCAGCTCGAACAGGCTCATCCGCAGCTCGGTGATGACCCGGGTGACCTCGCTCCGCAGCGCCCGCAGCTGCTTGGCGGCCTCGTCGGCGCCCTCCGGCAACGCGGCCAGGGCGTTGTCGATCCCGTAGCCGACCATCACCAGCTCCTGCGCCACGCCGTCGTGGATCTCCCGGGCCAGGCGCTGGCGCTCCTCATTGGTCGCCAGGGACCGCACCTCGTCGAACAGCAGTGCCGCCTCCAGCCGCAGGGCGGCCGGCGCGGCCACCGCCTGGACCCGCTCCACCACGTGCGGCGGGTACGCTCCGGCGGCGTCGGTCTCGATCGCCAGCAGCCCGATCGTGCGCACCCCGGCCACCAGCGGCAGCACCAGCGCCGACACGTCCCCGCCCGGATGGGTGCGGGCCTGGGACCGGTTCGCCACCTGGGGCTGCTGGCTCGCCCAGGCGTCGGCGATGGCCGAGTCCGCGTCCAGTGCGGTCTCCCAGTCGACCCGCTCGGCACCGGCCTGGGCGACCACCACCAGGCGACCGCCGCCGCTGGCGGTCAGCACCGCGCCCCGGTCCATCGGGGCGTGCTGACGCACCTCGCTGAGCAGGGTCTCGGCGATCCCGCCCGGGTCCAGGGTGGCGCCCGGCAGCTGGCGGGCGACGCTGCGCAGCTGGGTGAGCAGGCGCGTCGCCTCCGCGTACGGCTGGGGGTTCAGGCGGGAGACCATCACCTGCCGCAGGCCGCTGAGGGCCAGCGTCCCCAGGGCCGCCAGCACCAGCCACTGGACGCTGGCGGCGATGAACCCGGTCTGCATCAGCAGCCGGATCCCGTCGACCTGGGTCGCGGCGCCGAGCCAGATCAGCAGCCCGGCCGCCACCGCCAGCAGGAGCGCCGACTCGCGGGAGCGGTGCTGCACGGCCGTGTCGCTCAGCGGCAGCAGCAGGTACGGCAGCACCGCGGTCGCGGCGAAGCCCGCGCTGACCTCGCCGGTCTGGCTGACCGCGGTGGCGGCGACCTCGGTCGCGGCCAGGGCCACCACGGTGACCTCCGCCAGCCGGCTGAGCGGCCCCAGCCACGGGTGGTGGCCGGCCCACATCGCCGGCACGCCCGCGGCCAGCAGCAGCGTCACCCACAGCAGCTGGGCGGGCGAGCGGGTGAACAGGACGACGAACACAGCAAGGGCCGCGAGCAGGACCGCTCGCACCGCGAACGCCTGCAGCTGCGGTGTCGCCCGGGGGGTGCGGGCGGGCGGCTCACCGGCGGTAGATCGCTTCGATCTCGTCGGCGTACTCCCTCGCTACCACGCTGCGTCTGACCTTCATGGTAGGGGTGAGCTCGCCGCGTGCCTCGGAGAAGTCCCGGGGGAGGATGCGGAGCGCCCGCACCGACCCGGCGCGGGAGGCGACCCGGTTGGCGTGCGTGCGGGCCGCGTCCAGCTCCCGCAGCAGCTCCGGGTCGTGGCGCACCTCCGCGGGGCTGGCCGGTGGCCGCCCGCGCGCGGCCAGCCAGTCCGCCAGGCGGGCCGGGTCGAGGGTCACCAGCGCGGCCACGTACGGCCGGTCGTCGCCGACCACCACGGCGTGGCTGACCAGCGGGTGGGCGGACAGCCGCTCCTCCAGCGGCTGCGGGGACACGGTCTCACCGGTGGAGGTGACCAGGACCTCCTTGGTCCGGCCGGTGACGGTGAGGAAGCCGTCATCGTCCAGCTCGCCCAGGTCGCCGGTGTGCAGCCAGCCGTCGGGGTCGCGCACCGCGGCGGTGGCGTCCGGGTCCCGCCAGTACCCCTGGAACACCATCTCGCCGCGGACGAGGATCTCGCCGTCGTCGGCGATGCGGATGCCGACCCCGGGCAACGGCCGGCCCACCGTTCCGATCCGGATCGCCCCCTCGGTGTTGGCGGTCACCGCCGGCGAGGTCTCGGTCAGGCCGTACCCCTCGAGGATCGTCACGCCCGCGCCGCGGAAGAAGTGCGCCAGCCGCGGGTCCAGCTTCGCCCCGCCGCATATCGCGTGCCGGCAGCGTCCGCCCAGCCGCGCCCGCAGTCGACGGTAGACGAACCGGTCGGCCAGCCGCCGTCGCAGCCGCAGCGCCGCGCCCGGCCCGGTCGGGGAGTCCAGCGCCCGGCTGTACGCGACCGCGGTCGCCTCCGCGGCCCGGAAGACCGCGCCGCCCGGGCCGTCGCCGGCCTCCTCCCGGGCCTGCCGGTGCAGCTTCTCGAAGACCCAGGGGACGCCCAGCAGGAACGTGGGACGGACGGCGGTCAGCGCGGCGGCCAGGTCGGTCGACGGGTGCGGCACGTACGCCAGCCGCACGCCCGCGGCCAGGCAGCCGAACTGGACCAGCCGGGCGAAGGCGTGCGCCAACGGCAGGAACAGCACCGTGCACGGGTCCTCGGACCGGAACAGCTGGGGCAGGTGCGCGACCGCGTTGCCGGTCTCGCTGAGCAGGTTGCGGTGGGTCAGCGCACACCCCTTGGGCGGACCGGTCGTGCCGGAGGTGTAGACGATGGTGGCCACCTCGTCGGTGCCGACCGCCCGGCGCCGCCCGGCCACCGCCGCCGGTCCGGCCGAGCGGGCGGCCAGGTGCGCCAGGCCGCCACCGTCGATCTGCCACACCGGCGCGCGGCGTCCCGCCCGGGCGAACCCGGCGGCCGCCAGCGCCGCCTGCCGGCCGGTCTCGACCACGCAGCCCACCGCACCGCTGTCGGACAGCGTCCACGCGACCTGCTCGGCGCTCGCGGTCGGGTAGATCGGCACCGTCACCGCGCCGCAGGCCAGCAGCGCGTAGTCGGTGAGGGTCCACTCGTACCGGGTGCGGC
>VSBZ01000139.1:0-9520 GCA_047459215.1 Micromonosporaceae bacterium
GTCCGGGGACAGCGCCCGGGCCCGCCGGTCCACCAGGTACAGCCGCGGCCGCAGGTGGACGCTGCCCATCCCCAGCGACTTGCCCATGCCGATCTTGTGCGCGTACTCCGGATCGGCCGGGTCGCCGCCGTCCACCGGGTTGTCCAGCAGCAGGGCCCGCAGCAGGGCGCCCAGCTCCCCGTCGGTGAGGTTGGTGAAGGTGATCCGCGACCGGAACACCAGGCCGTCGCGGAGGGGGACGACGTCGCGCTGGGTGTCCCGCGGCGGGCCGTGGCCGCCCCCGGGCCCCCGCTCCGTCGTTTCAGGGTTGAGTGGGCCAGATCACCGAATAATCAATGGCATCCGAGCGTTTTCACAGGTGCAATCAAAGGGAATGCCGGAGCCGGAGACACCGGACAGGGGGGAGCAGGAGATGGCTGGTCGCAGACACAATCTGCGCGAGCGTCTGGCGGCCGCCCGCCACGCCAGGGCGATCCGCCACACCGTCGAGTCCATCCCGTCGCGCGCCGTGCGCGACGAGGTCCTCGCGATGCTCGGCCGGCGGTGACGCCGGCCCGCCCGGTGACCTTTCGGGTCGCCGGGCACGGTGACGCTGAGAGGCCCGTCCGGGGATCCGGGCGGGCCACGCGCGTGTCATGGGCCGGGCGCGTCGACGGTATGCCGGGATAGCCCAGCAGCGGCGGGACCGGTACGGTTGTTGACTGCCGCCACCCTGGTCGCGGTCGTGTGCACCGGTCGCGGCTGGCATGCAGACAGGCAGAGGAGGCGCTGCCCATGACGTCCGAGGGCCACCCGGACCACCGACCGCCCGGCACCGACGACGCGCAGCACCGGCCGTCGCCGCCGGTGTCCGGGCCGCGCCACGAGGTGGTCTCGCCGGCCCCTTCCCGGGTCCGCGCCACGGCCTCGGTGCCCGGCATCCTGGGACGTCCCGATGGCGGGGACCAGGCCTCCCCGTCGCCGTCGGTCGGCGGCGCGCCGTCCCAGCGGTCCGCCGGGCCGATGACCGCGGACGCTCAGGACGGCCAGGCGGCCACGGCACCGACGGGGGCAGCCAACCTCTTCGGCCCGTACCCGCCACCGCCGGCCACCCCACCGTCCCCGCCACCGCCGGCCACCCCACCGGCTCCACCGGCGGCGCCCCAGGCCTCATCGACGTCCGCCGCCGACCGTCCGCCCGCCGGCGTGTCGGAGCCGGCGGCCGCGGCCTCCCCGTCGCCGCCTCCGGAGTCCGGGGGGTCTCCGCCACCCGCTGCGGCGTTCCCGACGCCGACGCCGGCGTTCCCGTCCCCGACACCGGGGCCGGTCTTCCCGGCGCCCACTCAGTCGCCCCCGCCACCGGACGGGCCGCCGTCGGCCCCCTCCCCGCCTCCGGGCGGCACCTCATCGGCTCCGGGGAGCCTGTTCGAGCCCCGCAACAAGCCGCGGCAGCCCGCCGCCACCTCCTGGAGTGACCCCGGAGCCTCCGGGTCGGCGGAACCGGTGAGCGGGCCGTGGTCGGATCCCCCGGCGGCGCCGGCGCCGTCCGCGCCACCCGGCGCGACGCCATCCGCCACCGCACCGCCCGCCGCCACGCCACCCGAGCCTCGCTCGGCGGACCTGTTCACTCCCCGTCGTCCGGTACCGCCACCGGACCCGGCCGGCCAGCCATCCGGCGGCCCCGAGCCACCCGGACCCGGCTCCGGGTCGCAGGGGCAGGCGCCGGCTCCGCAGGTCCCATCGGACCGCCCCGGCGCCGAGGGTGCGCCGGCGCCACAGGTGCGCACGGAGCGTCAGGTCCGGGCGTCGACCGGTGCGGTGACCGGCCGGGCCGCCGTGCCGGCCGCGAACCGGATCGAGCGGCGGGAGGGTGACCCGCTGCCACCCGCTCCGGCTCCCCGGACCTACGGGACCCCGATCTCGCCACACGAGGTCGACTCGCCCCTGCCCACGCGGACACCCCGGCAGCGGCCCATCGGCGCGGCCGTCTACAGCGACCTGCTCAGCCCCGTCCCGCCGGCCACGCCGTCCGGATCCGGCGGTCCGTCCGGACCCGGTCCCTCGTCCGGACCGGCCACACCGGAGGCGTCGTCCACCCCGGAGCCTCCCGCCGGCCCGGCGGCTCCGGGCGCCCTCCCGCCGGAGTCCGCCCCGGCCGGCCCGTGGGCGCCGCCGGCGCAGGTCGGTTCCCCCGCCCACGAGGCCGGCACCGCGTCGGAGCTCTCGCCCACCGCCGCGGCCGCCGCCGGCTCTCCCACATCTGTGCCCCCGGTGAGCCCCGCCGACCCGTCCCACCCCGCGGACGCTCGCGCGACGCCCGGGGTTGCGCAGGACGTCCCGCCCACCGTCGGCGGCTCTCCCGCCGGCGTGCCCTCGTGGCCGCCACCGGCGCCGACCGCCACGACGTCGCCGCCGACGCAGCCCGCCCTATCGCAGCCCGGCCAGCCGCAGGGCTGGAGCAGCATGTGGGCACCCGCGACGTCCACGGAGGCGACCGCCCCGTCACCGGGCACCGCCCGCCGGGGCGAGGCGCCGCCGGCCGAGCCCGCCGCGGGCCGTACCGGTCTGCCCTGGGGCGTGATCGCCGCCGCCCTCCTGGGCGCCGCGCTGATCGTGGGCCTCGCGCTCAGCGTCCCGTACCTCCTGGAGAGACTGGGGGGTGACGACACCACGTACGCCGTCGGCAAGTGCGTGGTCCGGGACGGTGGCATCGCGCGCCCGGCCGACTGCTCCGAACCGGACGCGTTCGAGATCGTTCTGCAAGTGGAGGCCATCGAGGACTGCCCCCGGTACCCCGACCAGCACGCGATCACCGTCGACGCCACCGGTGACGTGTTCTGCCTCGAACCGGTGAGGGGCGAGACCGACGAGCCGCCGGCCACGGCGACCCCGTCGGCCGAGGCGACGCCGTAGCCCTCCGGCCCCGCGCGTCCCTCCGGTCCGGCAGGATGTGAGGATGACTCGGGTACGGGCGCCGGAGCTGCGCGGTCGAGGCTGGCTGAACACCGGCGGCAGGGAGCTGTCGATCAGGGATCTCCGCGGCCGCATCGTCATCCTCGACTTCTGGACCTTCTGCTGCATCAACTGCCTCCACGTCCTGGACGAGCTGCGCCCGCTGGAGGAGAAGTACGCCGACGTGCTGGTGGTCATCGGCGTCCACTCCCCGAAGTTCGACCACGAGCGGGACCCGGCGGCGCTGGCGGCGGCGGTGGAGCGGTACGGGGTCACCCACCCCGTGCTGGACGACCCGGACCTGGTGACCTGGCGGCGGTACACCGCCCGGGCGTGGCCCACCCTGGCCGTCATCGACCCCGAGGGATACCTGGTCGCCACCATGGCCGGCGAGGGCCACGTGCCGGGGCTGATGCGGCTCGTTGACGACCTCGTCGAGACCCACCGGCGCCGCGGGACCCTGCGCGGCTCCGAACTGCCGGCCGGGCCGCCGGCGGCGGCGACCACCACGCTCCGGTTCCCGGGCAAGGCGGTCGCGCTGCCCGGCGGCGGGCTGCTGGTCTCCGACTCGGCCCGGCACAGCCTGGTGGAGCTGGAGGACGACGGCGAGACCGTCCGGCGGCGGATCGGCGCCGGCGAGCGCGGGCGGACCGACGGCGACGCCGCGACCGCGCGGTTCAACGAGCCGCAGGGTCTGTGCCTCCTGCCGGAGGAGGTGGCGCGCCGGGTCGGGTACGACGTGGTCGTCGCCGACACGGTGAACCACCTGCTGCGTGGCGTCCGGCTCGGGCCCGGCCCGGACGGGGTGGAGGTGCGGACGGTGGCCGGCACCGGACGGCCGTGGCGGGGCACGGTCGACTTCGAACCCCACGAGGCCACCGCGGTCGACCTGTCCTCACCGTGGGACGTGGCCTGGTACGGCGACCGGGTCGTCGTGGCGATGGCCGGCATCCACCAGCTGTGGTGGTTCGACCCGGTCCAGCGCACCGCCGGGGTGTGGGCCGGCACCACCGTGGAGGGACTGCGGGACGGACCGCTCCACGAGGCGTGGTTCGCCCAGCCGTCCGGCCTGGCGACCAGCCCGGACGGGACGGCACTGTGGATCGCCGACAGCGAGACCAGCGCCCTGCGGGTGGTCCGCGACGGCGAGGTGCACACCGCGGTCGGGATTGGGCTGTTCGACTTCGGGCACGTGGACGGTCCCGCGGAGCAGGCGCTGCTGCAGCACCCGCTCGGGGTGGCCGTCCACCCCGACGGAGGCGTGCTCGTCGCGGACACGTACAACGGGGCGGTGCGCCGGTACGACCCGCACACCCGGACGGTCGCCACCGTCGCCACCGGGCTGGCCGAACCGAGCGACATCCTCGTCTCCGGGTCCGGGGAGCTGCTGGTGGTCGAGTCGGCCGCGCACCGCCTGAGCCGGGTGCCCGCCGACGCCGTGGCGAAGGCCGCGGCCGCCCGCCGGATGCGTACCGAGCGGCCCGCCACCGCGCTCGCGCCCGGTGAGGTCCGGCTGGAGGTGGTGTTCACCCCCGCGCCCGGCCAGAAGCTCGACGACACCTTCGGCCCGCCCACGCGCCTGGAGGTCACCGCGTCACCCCCGGAGCTGCTGCGCGACGGCACCGGGGTCGGCACCGAGCTGACCCGCACCCTGGTCCTCAACCCGGAGGTCCCCGCCGGGGTGCTGCAGGTGGTGGCGCAGGCGGCCACGTGCGACGTGGACGCGCCCCACGCCGCGTGCCACCTCACCCGCCAGGACTGGGGCGTGCCCGTGACCGTGACCGCGGGCGGCGCCAGCCGGTTGCCGCTGGTGCTGCGGGGACTCGCCGAACCGGGCGGCGGCGCGAGCTAGGCTCGGCGCGTGGACGCGACCGAATGGCCGCAGGCCCTGCGGACCGCCTGGGCGGCGGGGCGGGACGCCGCACCGCCACCGGTCGCCGTGCCCCTGGCGGACGCCGACGGGCTGGTGCTGGCCGAGCCGCTGACCGCCCGCACCGACCTGCCCGCCTTCCCGACCTCCAGCGTGGACGGCTGGGCGGTACGCGGCGAGGGCCCCTGGCGGCCGGTCGGCCGCGTGCTGGCCGGGGAGCGGCCCGCACCGCTGACCGCCGACGGCGAGTGCGTCGAGATCGCCACGGGCGCGATGGTGCCGGTCGGCACCACCGCGATCATCCGGGTCGAGAACTCCACCGTGGACGGCGACGGCCTGGTCCGGGGCACCCCACGGGAACGGCCGGACTGGCGCCAGCCGGGCGAGGAGGCGTCCGCGGGCGAGGTCCTCATGCCCGCCGGCACCCCGGTGACCCCCGGGCTGGTGGGCCTGGCCGCCTCGGCCGGGTACGACGCGCTCCAGGTGCGCCGGGCGCCGACCGCGGCGGTCCTGGTCTTCGGCGACGAGCTGCTCACCACCGGCCTGCCGGGGGAGGGGCGGGTACGCGACGCGCTCGGCCCGCAGGTGCCGGGCTGGCTGCGCCGGTTCGGCGCCGCCGTGGACACCGCCGCGGTCTCGCTGGTGGTGGACACCCTCGACGCCCACGTCGCCGCCATCTCCGAGGCCCTGGACCGCGGCGCCGACCTGATCTGCACCACCGGCGGCACGATGCGCGGGCCGGTCGACCACCTGCACGGCGCGCTGGACCGCCTGGGCGCCACCCTGCTGGTCGACGCGGTGGCGGTCCGGCCGGGGTACCCGATGCTGCTGGCGTCCCTGCCGGCTCCCGGCGGCCGCACCGCCCTGCTGGCCGGCCTGCCGGGCAACCCCCAGTCCGCCGTGGTGGGGATGGTGACGCTGGTCGGCCCGCTGGTCGCCGGGTGGCTCGGCCGACCCGCCCCCGACCTGGCCACCTACCCGCGGGTGCGGCTGGCCGCGCCCGTGCCCGGCCGCGACGCCGAGACCCACCTGGCGCTGGTGCGGCAGGACCGCGACGGCGGGCCGGCGTACCCGCTGCCCCACACCGGGTCCGCGATGCTGCGCGGCCTGGCGGCCGCGGTGGGGTTCGCGGTCATCGCGCCGGGCGTCGACGGCCGGCCCGGGGACGAGGTGCCGCTGGTGCCGTTACCGCTGCTACCGAGGGAGAAGCCGTGATCCGGGTGACCCGCGAACCGCTCGACGTGGCCGCGCACGAGCGGGCGGTGGCCGATCCCGCCGCCGGGGCGGTGGTGAGCTTCGCCGGCGTGGTTCGCGACCACGACCACGGCCGTCAGGTGACGCTGCTGGAGTACGAGGCCCACCCCAGCGCCGAGGCGGTGCTCAAGGAGGTCGCCGCGGAGATCGCGGCGGACCCTCAGGTACGCGGGGTGGCGGTCTCCCACCGGATCGGCGTGCTCCACGTCGGCGAGGTGGCGCTGGCCGCGGCGGTGGCGTGCGCGCACCGGGCCGACGCGTTCGCCGCCTGCGCCCGGCTCGTGGACGAGGTGAAGGCCCGCCTGCCGGTGTGGAAGCGGCAGGTCTTCGCCGACGGCACCGAGGAGTGGGTCAACTGCCCATGAGCCGGCCCGTCGGCGCGGCCGGCCGTCGGTGAGCCGGCCCCGGCCTTGTGGGTCCATTGCCCGTAGGGCGGATCCCGGCCAGGTGGGCCGGCTGCCCGTGAGCCGGCCCCCTGGACCGGTCGCTCAGAAGGCCTCCTCGGGCAGGTCCATCGCGTCCAGTGTGGTGCCCTCGATCACCCGCCGGTCCGCGGCGAGGCGGGGCAGCACCTCCCGCGCGAAGAACCGGGCGGCGGCCACCTTGCCCTGGTAGAACGCCCGGTCGGCGCCCTCCGCGCCGTCGAGCTTGGCGAGCGCCACCTCGGCCTGGCGCAGCAGCAGCCACCCGACCATCAGGTCGCCGAGCGCCAGGAGCAGCCGACGGGTGGACAGCCCCACCTTGTACAGCACCCGTTCCTCGCCGGCCTGGTACTCCTGCAGCCAGCCGGTCATGGTGCCGAGCATGGCCTGCACCTGGTCGAACGCCTCGGCCAGCGCCTGCCGCTCGGGCTTGAGCTCGCCGTCGCGGTCGATGAACTCGCGGATCTCGCTGGCCACGGTCATGAGGGCGACCCCGCGGTCCTTGACGATCTTGCGGAAGAACAGGTCGAGGGACTGGATCGCGGTCGTCCCCTCGTACAGGGTGTCGATCTTGGAGTCGCGCAGGTACTGCTCCAGCGGGTAGTCCTGCAGGAACCCGGAGCCGCCGAAGGTCTGCAGCGACTCGTGCCCGAGCAGCTCGTAGGCCCGCTCCGAGCCGACGCCCTTGATGATGGGCAGCAGCAGGTCGTTGATCCGCTCCGCGGCCTTGAACGCCTCGGGGTCACCGGCCTGGTCCGCCGTCCACATCTTGTCCTGCCAGGTGGCGGCGTAGCAGACCAGGGCACGCAGACCCTCGGCGTACGACTTCTGCAGCAGAAGCGAGCGGCGGATGTCCGGGTGATGGATGATCGTCACCCGCGGCGCGGTCTTGTCCATGGCCCGCAGCATGTCCGGGCCCTGGACCCGCTGGCGGGCGTAGTCGAGGGCGTTGAGGTACCCGGTGGACAGCGTGGCGATCGCCTTGGTGCCCACCATCATCCGGGCGTACTCGATGACCAGGAACATCTGCCGGATGCCCTCGTGCTTCTCGCCCATGAGCCAGCCCTTGGCCGGCACGCCGTGCTGCCCGAACGCGAGCTCGCACGTGGCCGACGCCCGCAGCCCGAGCTTGTGTTCCAGGTTGGTGGCGAACACGCCGTTGCGGCCGGTCAGCTCGCCGGTGGCGGGGTCGAACAGGTGCTTGGGCACGATGAACAGGGACAGGCCCTTGGTGCCCGGCCCGGCGCCCACGGGACGGGCGAGCACGTAGTGGATGATGTTCTCGGCCAGGTCGTGCTCGCCCGAGGTGATGAACCGCTTGACGCCCTCCAGGTGCCACGACCCGTCCGGCTGGGGGATGGCGCGGGTGCGGCCGGCGCCGACGTCCGAGCCGGCGTCCGGCTCGGTGAGCACCATGGTGGCGCCCCACCGCTTCTCGACGAACAGCTTCGCCCACTGCTGCTGCTCCGGCGTGCCCTCCCTTGCCAGCGTGTGGGCGAACGACGGCCCGGAGGCGTACATCCACACCGGGGCGTTGGCGCCGAGCAGCAGCTCGGACATGGCCCACCACAGGCGACGGGGCGCGTACGAGCCGCCCAGCGACTCCGGCAGGTCCATCCGCCAGAACTCGGAGTCCATGAGCGCCTCGTAGGACTTGCGGAGCGACTCGGGCACGCGGACGGAGTGGGTGGCGGGATCGAAGACGGGAGGGTTGCGGTCCGCATCCGCGTAGCTGGCCGCCAGGTCCTCCCGGGCGAGCCGGTCCACCTCTGCCAGGATCTCGCGCGCGGTCGCCTCGTCCATGTCGGAGAACGGCGGCCGCCCGTAGACCGGCTGGCCGTCCCCGGCGTCAGCGAAGACCTCGAACAGGTTGAACTCGAGGTCGCGCAGGTTGCTGCGGTAGTGGCTCATCCGGACCTCCCGTTTGTTACCCGACGGTAACCAGCTTACCAGCGGAGGCGCCCCGCGGCCCCCAATCCGTCGCCCGTGGCCCCAGCCACCGTCGGGTGCGGCGCCGCACCACCCGCGCGGTCCGGCGGAACGGACCGGGCGAGCGCCCGCGCGGTCCGGCGGGACGGGCCGACCACGCCCGTGTGACCAGGCGTTACCGTCGCCGGCCGGGTCACGTTGGGTCCGGTAGCACGCAACCGGAGGTGTGGCTTGATCGGTGGTCTGCTGGCCGCGTGGTGGGACCCACGCGGCACGCGCGCGTACGTGGGACGGCACCGGGCGGGGGACCGCACGCGCTACGTGGGTCTGGTGCGCGTGCGGCAGCAGCGGTCCGACCCCGACCACGCCGACGACCGTCGCGACACCGCCGACGCCCGGCCGGACGAGGACTGACCCGCGCCGCCGGTCACGGGCCCGCGAGGCTGCGGCTGCTGGCGTCCAGCTCCCAGCTCGGGGAGGTGGCCTCGGCGGAGGGCTCGGAGCCGGCGTACTCCATGAGCACCAGCGCGATGTCGTCGTCCAGCCGGCCTCGCACCCAGTCGACCAGCGCCGCCTCCAGCGACGCCAGGCCGTGGTCGACGCGGCCGTGGCCGAGCAGCCCCCAGGCGCGCTCGGTGATGGGGAAGAACTCCCCGTCCCGTCTCGCCTCGTCGAGCCCGTCGGTGAACATCAGCACCCGGTCGGCGGGCTCCAGCCGCTCCACCCGGGGCCGGACCACGGGCATGAAGCCGAGCGGCGGGGCGGTCGCCGGCGGGTCGAGCCTCGACACGGTGCCGCGGCGCAACAGCAGCGGAGCCGGGTGCCCGCAGTTGACGATCGTCAGCGTGCCGCCCCGCTCCTCCAGCAGGACCGCGGTGACGAAGTCCTCCTCGCCCACCGAACGGGCCACGGTGCGGTCCAGGTCCGCGACGACCGTGCGCAGGTCCGGCCGCTCGAACGCGACGTGGCGGTACGACCCGAGCACGATGCTGGCCAGCCGTACCGCCTCCAGGCCCTTGCCCCGGACGTCCCCGATGATGATCCGGACCCCGTACGGCCTCTCCAGCGCCTCGTAGAGGGCGCCGCCGATGTCGGCGGGCGCGGTGGCCGACAC
>VSBZ01000011.1:0-46673 GCA_047459215.1 Micromonosporaceae bacterium
CGCCCACGGTGTACGGGTCGTTCAGGTCCAGGGCGATGCCGCGGGTGCGGCCGCCGATCTCCGCGGCCACCTGCTCCGCGCGCCCACGGTCGCGTCCGGACAGGACCACCTCCCGCCCGGCCGCGGCGTAGTGCCGGGCGACCTCGCGGCCCAGCCCGCGCGTGCCACCGATCACGACCACTGCGCCGGTCATGTCGTCTCCTCTTTCCGCGCCAGGGTGGCGGCCAGGTAGTCCCAGTCCCGCCGGAACCGGTACGAGTTGCGCCTGGGCGGCTGCGGCGCCTGCGTCTCCAGCCACTGGAGCCGGCCGCGGCCCAGGTTCCGGAAGGCGTGCACGCAGCCGACACCGGCGAAGGCGACGTCCCCGGGGCCGAGCTCGTAGGTCTGACCGTCGAACGTGCCCTCCGCACGCCCCTCCAGGAACAGGTACGTCTCCTCGAACGGGTGGTCGTGCGGTCCGGCCACCCCGTCCGGGTCGTACTTGACCATGAACATGGTGGTGTGGTCGGCGCCGAGGTCGGAGTCGACCATCATCTTCACGGTGATGCCGCTGTAGACCAGCAGCGCGGTGCGCATGCTCGCCGAGACCGCCAGGTGCTCCTGGGTCTGCTTGTCGACGTCCATGTTGGCGTCGCTGATGTGGCCGTACCGCCTGGTGCGCGGGTCGCGCGGGTCCACCGTGACCGGGTCGGTCTGCGCCAGCGGCGGCACCAGCTGCAGGTCCTCGCCGAACCGGCGGCGCGGCTGGGGGGCGATCATCTGCGCCCACCGGGCCGGCGCGCCGGACTCGTTGCGCCAGGCGTGCGGCACCGCCAGCGGCACCAGGGCGTAGTCGCCGGGGCGCAGCAGCGTCGCGCCCTCGGGCGTCTGCAGCACCGCCTCGCCCTCCAGCATGTAGATGCTCTGCTCGTAGGAGGCGACGTGGGCGGCCACCCGGCCGCCGGCCTCCAGGTGGCAGACCGCGAACCCGGTGTGGACCGCGCCCGGGGTGTCCTCGTTGACGCAGCTCCACACCGTGTAGCCGGGGCTGTCGGCGGCGAGGGCGGCGGGCGGAGGCCCGTAGCGGGCCTCCGCCGCGGGCAGGACGACGTGCCGGCTGACCATCACGACTCCGACGGCTGGCTGGACGCCTTGTGCTCCTTGGCGGCCTTCTCGAGGTACTCGCAGGAGGCCTCGACCAGCCGCCGCGCCCGGTCCACGTCGGCGAGCAGCTTGCCGCCACGCTTGCGGATCACGCCGTCCACGATGACGGTGTCGACGTTGGACACGTCGGCGCACAGCGTCACCGCGGCGACCGGGTCCTTCACCGGCACCATGTTGAGGTCCCGGGCGTCGATGAGCACCACGTCGGCCTTCTTGCCGGGCGTCAGCGAACCGGTGCGATCCTCGACCCCGGCGACGTACGCGCCGTTGATGGTGGCCATCTCGAGCATCTGCCGGGCGGTGAGCATGGTGTCCGGGACGTCGGTGTTGGCCTCCCAGCACACCGCGTTGACCCGGGCGCGCTCGGCGCCGAACGCGGCGCGCATCTCGGTGAACATGTCACCGGGGACGGTGGTGACGACGTCGATGGACAGGCTGGGACGCAGCCCGAACTGGTAGCTCTTGTTGACCGGCGGCCACCCGTGGCCCATCTGCAGCTCGACCTGTGGCGCGATGGAGATCTTGCCGCCGGTCTCGGCGACCCGCTGCCACTCGTGGTCGCTGAAGTAGCAGCAGTGGACGTACGTCGTGTCCGGGCCGAGCAGGCCGAGCCGGTCGAGCTGCTCGACCATGGCGAACCGCCCGGCCAGGCGGCCCATGCCCACGTGCACCGTGATCGGGAGGCCCAGCTCCCGGGCGAGCTTCCACTCGGCGGTGACGACGTCGTCCTGGCAGAAGCCGGGGCCGCGGGTGGCCAGGGCCATGGTGAGCAGGCCGCTGTCGGAGGAGAAGTAGGTGCTGCGGACGCGGCGGACGTCGTCGGCCGGGATGACCTCGGAGCTGTTGAACCAGTACTTGGCCAGCGAGGTGTTGGCGCTGCCGTACGCGTACTGGGCCCGGATGCCGACCTCCTGCAGCGCGCGGATGGCGGCGTCCGGGTGGTCCGGGGTGTTGTTGATGTGGGACCAGTCGACCAGGGTGGTGATGCCGGCGTTGAGGCACTCCAGCGCACCGGCCAGGTTGGCGTTGTAGACGTCCTCGGCCCGGTAGACCGGGGCGTAGTAGTCCAGTACGCCGGTGAAGTAGTCGTCCAGGGTCGAGTTGGGCGCGCACCCGCGGATCGCGGCCTCCCAGGTGTGCCGGTGGGTGTCGACGAAGCCCGGGATCACGATGAAGCCGGTAGCGTCGATGACCTCGGCATCGGCGCTGATCTCCGGCTGCACGGCGGCGATCCGGTCGTCCTCGATGAGGACGTCGCCGCGCGGCAGGTCGCCGATGTCCGGGTCCATGGACACGACGATCCCGCCACGGATGAGGGTCTTGCTCATGGTGGCTCCTAACTGTGGTGGGGGTGGGTCAGTAGGACGCGAGCCGCCGGACCGCGTCGGTCACCCGGTCCACGGTGGGGATCACCTCGGCCTCGAGCCGGTTGGCGAACGGCAGGGGGACGCATTCGCCAGCCACCCGGCGGATCGGAGCGTCGAGCATCTCGAACCCCTCGTCGGCCACGATGGAGGCGACCGTCGCGCCCCAGCCGCCCTGGTACGGGTTCTCCTCGACGATCACGAGTCGGGAGGTGCGTTGCACCGAGTCCAGCACCGTGCGCATGTCCAGCGGGATGAGGCAGCGCAGGTCGATCACCTCGACCGAGATGCCCTCGGCGGCCAGCCGTTCCGCGGCCGCGAGCGAGGTGGGCACGGTGGCGGCCAGTGCCACCACGGTGACGTCGTCGCCGCGGCGGACGACGTTGGCCTGGCCGAGCGGCACCACGTGGTCGGGCGGCGCGGCCGGGCCCTTGCTGGCGAACAGGGCCTTGTGCTCGAAGAACAGCACCGGGTCGTCGCTGCGGATCGCGGAGGCCATGAGACCGACCACGTCGGCGGGTGTGGACGGCGCGACGATCTTCAGGCCGGGCACGCACAGCGCCCAGTTCTCCACCGACTGCGAGTGCTGGGCGCCGAAACCGAGGCCGGCGCCGTTGGCGGTACGGATGACGAGCGGGACCTTGACCTGCCCGCCGGTCATGTACCGGATCTTCGGGATCTCCACCGCGACGTGCTCCCAGCAGACCGCCAGGAAGTCGGAGAACATGATCTCGGCCACGGGCCGCAGGCCGGTCATCGCCGCGCCCATCGCCGCGCCGATGAACGCCTGTTCCGAGATCGGGGTGTCCCACACCCGCTCCGGGCCGAACTCCTTGAACAGCCCGACGGTGGTCTTGAACACGCCTTCCGCGGCGCCGATGTCCTCTCCGAGACACACCACGGTGGGGTCGCGCCGCATCTCGCGGGCGATGCCCTCGGCGATCGCCTCCCGGTACGTCACGTCCGCCATGTCGCGCTCCCGTCCGCCCACACGTCAACCAGCGCCTGCGCCGGGTCGGCCTCCGGCGCCGCCTTCGCCGCCTCCACCGCGGCCGCGACCGTCTGTCGTGCACGCTCGTCGGCCGCGTCCACCTCGGACTCGTCCACGCCGAGCTTGAGCAGGCGTTCCCGCGCCAGCTTGAGCGGGTCGCGGGCCAGCCACTCCTCCAGCTCGCCCTCCGGCCGGTACTTGGCCGGGTCGGTGCGGCTGTGCCCGTAGTGCCGGTAGGTGCGGGCCTCGATCACGGTCGGCCCCTCGCCGGCGCGGGCCAGCTCGGCGGCGCGCCGCACGGTGTCGTGCACGACGACGACGTCGTTGCCGTCGATGAGCTCCGACCGCAGCCCGTTGGCGGCGGCGCGGTCGGCGGCGGGGTTGGGCACCGAGGTGACCGACCCGATGGGCGTGTACTCCATGTAGAGGTTGTTCTCGCACACGAAGATCACCGGCAGCTTCCAGATCGCCGAAAGGTTAAGGGCCTCGTGGAAGGTGCCGATGTTCGTGGCGCCGTCGCCGAAGAAGGCCACCGCCACCTGCCCGGTGCCGCGCAGCTTGGCCGACCAGGCGGCGCCGGCGGCGATGGGCAGGTGGGCGCCGACGATCGCGTAGGAGCCCATCATGTTCCGCTCGGCCTTGGTCAGGTGCATCGATCCGCCCTTGGCCTTGCAGACGCCGGTGGCCTTGCTCATCAGCTCGGCCAGGCACTCCTCCGGGGTCACACCGCGCGCGATGGCGTGGTGGTGGCCGCGGTAGGTGGCGAAGACGTAGTCGTCGTCGCGCAGGGCGGCGCTGGCGCCGACCGCCACCGCCTCGTGCCCGGCGGCCAGGTGGGTGGTGCCCTTGATGAGCCCGTCGAGGAAGAGCCGGTGGGCGGCGTTCTCGGTGTACCGGATCACCGCCATCTGCTCGAACAGCTCCAGCAGGCGGGCGGCGGTGATCTCGCCGGATCCGGTCGCCGTGGTCATGGCTGCCGCCCCCCGCGGCCGGCCTCGGTGTTGAGGTGCGACTGGGCCTCCCGGGTGAGGTTGAGCGGCCCGTCGACGGTGTAGTAGGTGCGCCCGGCGACTAGGAGCTCCTCGGCCGGGAACTTGGTGATGACCTCGCACCCGTCGGCGGTGACCACCACCTCCTCCTCGATCCGCGCGGCGCTCCACCCGTCCGCGGCCGGCCAGTACGTCTCCAGGGCGAACACCATCCCCTCCTCGATGGTCTCGGGATGGTCCAGGGAGACCAGCCGGCTGAAGATCGGCTTCTCCCAGATCGCTAGGCCGACGCCGTGCCCGTACTGGAGCGCGAACGCCGCCTCCTCGTCGGGGAAGCCGAACTCCTCCGCGCGCGGCCACACCGAGACGATGTCGGCGGTGGTCACCCCCGGCTTCACCATGGCGATGGCCTGGTCCATGTACTCCCGGCAGCGCTTGTACGCGTCGCGCATGGCGGGCGAGGCGCTGCCGACCGCGAAGCACCGGTAGTAGCAGGTGCGGTAGCCCATGTAGCTGTGGAGGATGTCGAAGAACGCCGGGTCGCCGGGGCGGATCAGCCGGTCGGAGTAGACGTGCGGGTGCGGTGAGCAGCGCTCGCCGGAGATCGCGTTGACCCCCTCCACGTACTCGCTGCCCAGGTCGTACAGGACCTTGCTGACCAGCCCGACGCACTCGTTCTCGCGGACGCCGGGACGCAGGAACCGGTACAGCTCCTCGTACGCCGCGTCGACCATCGCGCAGGCCTGGGTCAGCAGCGTGATCTCGTCCGGCGTCTTGATCTTGCGGGCCTCGAGGAAGACCTGCTGCCCGTCGACGACCGTCAGGCCGGCGGCCTGCAGCGCGGACAGCACCGGCATCTCGACGATGTCCACGCCGAGCGGCTCGCCGGTCAGGCCGTGCTCGGCGAGCACCTCGTGGACCTTGCGTGCCAGCTCCTCGGCGATCCCGGCGGCCGGATTGAACGCCCCGCGCAGGGTCGAGATCCCCGCCCGTGCCCGCTTGGCCCCGTCCAGCCACGGGTTGTACAGCTGGTGGTGCCGGGCGGCCGAGCCGAAGTCCCAGATCACCGGTTCGCCACCGCGCGGCAGCAGGGCGAAGCGGATCAGCTTGTCCATCGCCCACGTGCCGATGTGGGTGGCGGTCATGTAGCGAATGTTCGAGAAGTCGAACGCCAGCAGGGCGCCAAGCTCGGTATTTTCCAGGGTGGCCCGCAACCGGTTGAGCCGTTGCTCGCGGAGCCGGGCGAGATCGACCCGCTCCTCCCAGTCCACCGCGTTCGGGCCATAGGTGCGGATCGCCATGGTGCAATCACCTCGCTGCGGTGGGATGTGCGTCACCATATGGCGCGCGCCGGAAGGGTGTCAAGTGATACTAAACGAGCTGTTGAACACCGGGTCCGGAGGTGGTGCGGATGGTGGCGCCGGGCGTTGAGCGACTGGGCGCCAGGCTGCGGGAGGAGC
This sequence comes from Micromonosporaceae bacterium, assembly GCA_047459215.1. GTDB lineage: Bacteria > Actinomycetota > Actinomycetes > Mycobacteriales > Micromonosporaceae > Natronosporangium. The sequence continues at coordinate 5,948 of VSBZ01000011.1, forward strand.
GCGAGAAGCGGGGCGTGACCGTGCGGGGTCTCGCCCGCGAGGTGGGCGTGTCCGCGAGCATGATCTCGCAGATCGAGACCGGCAAGGCCCAGCCGTCGGTGAGCACCCTGTACGCGATCACGTCCGCGCTCGGGGTCACCATCGAGGACGTCTTCGCGCCCAGCCCTCAGGTCGACACGACGGCGCCGCTCGGACCCGAGGCGGCCCGGGAGGTGTTACGCGGCCGCCGGCTCGGCCCGCTGGTGCGGCCCGACCAGCGGCGGGTGATCCAGCTGGACACCGGGGTGACCTGGGAGCTGCTGGGCGACCTGCCCCGCCACACGGTCGACTTTCTGCGGGTGACCTACCCGCCGGGCAGCAGCAGCTCGTCCGGCGGCGGTCTGATGCGCCACCCCGGCAGCGAGTACGGCCACCTGCTCAGCGGCGAGCTGAAGCTCACCCTGGGCTTCGAGGAGATGGTGCTGCGCGCCGGCGACTCGGTCTGCTTCGACTCGACCACCCCGCACCGCTACGACAACGAGGGCCGGGAACCCGCGGTCGGGATCTGGTTCGTCATCGAACGCGACCGCTGACCGCCCGCTCCGTGGTCGCGGAGGCGCGCGCCACGGGTCTCCTGGTAGGGTGGTCATGGACTTAGTCTGCTGACTTAGTCAGATTGCCGGCCGGGAGGTACGGTGGCCACCGTTGTCAATGTCCACGAAGCCAAGACCCACTTCTCCAAACTGCTGGAGCGTGCGCACGCCGGGGAGGAGATCATCGTGGCGAAGGCCGGCCGTCCGTACGCCCGGCTGGTGCCGCTCGCGGCGGAGCCTGGCGGTCGGCGGCCCGGTCGCCTGCCGGGTCGAGTCGGGGACGAGTTCTTCGAACCACTCCCTGAGGACGAGCTTCGGTCGTGGGAAGCGGCCTGATGCGGATCCTTCTCGACACCCACACGCTGTTGTGGTGGCTCACCGATGACGCCCGCCTCTCCGGCAACGCGAGAGAGGCGATCGGCGACATGGGCAACGAGGTCTTCGTCAGCGCGGCTTCGGCGTGGGAGGTTGCCACCAAGCAGAGGTTGGGCAAGCTTGACGGCCTACCCCCCGTCGCCGGGTGGTTCGGAGAGCTGACCGCTGCCGACGGGTTCGTCCACCTATCGATCACCGTCCGACACGCTCTCCACGCCGGTGGTTACGACGTGCCGCACCGGGATCCCTTTGACCGGATGCTGGCGGCGCAGTGCGAGCTCGAAGGGCTCACGCTGGTGACGTCGGACAAGGCGTTCGCGGACTTCGGCATCGCCACGATGTGGTGATCTGAGCGTCCCTGCCGGGCAGGCACGGCAGGGACGCCCGGACGCCACGGCCCCGGGGACTTCCGCTCATCGGGGCGGCAGCCCCTGCGAGACCAGCTCGTCGAGGCGCGCGAGCACGGTCGGGTCGCCGCTGCGGTCGACCCGGGTGTCTCCCGGCCCCACAGCCACCGGTCAACGACCGCGGCGGCCGCCGGTGACGGTCGCCGCGGGCCGCGTACCGGTCCGGTCGTCGGTGACGGTGACCGCGAGCCTTCGAGACTGGCGCCGTTGACGCAAAGGGACCGACACCGTTGACGCAAAGGGACCGACATCCGTACCGCTGGACGTCGGCCGCCACCCGGAGGCCCGGACGGCTCAGTCGGGCACGCGGCGCCAGGCGCCGTCGCTGGCGGAGGTGGCCATCGACGCGTACGCGCGCAACGCCGCCGACACCGGCCGGTCACGGTGCAGCGGGGTGTACGGCCGGTCCCGCTTCTCCTGCGCCACCCGGCGAGCGGCCAGCTCCTCCTCGGCCACCTCCAGGGTGATGGTGCGGGCCGGGATGTCGATGGCGATCGGGTCGCCGTCCTGCACCAGGGCGATCGGCCCGCCGCTGGCCGCCTCCGGCGAGACGTGCCCGATCGAGATGCCCGACGTGCCGCCGGAGAACCGGCCGTCGGTCACCAGCGCGCAGTCGCGGCCCAGGCCACGTCCCTTGAGGAACGACGTCGGGTAGAGCATCTCCTGCATGCCGGGGCCGCCCTTCGGGCCCTCGTACCGGATCACCACCACGTCGCCGGCGACCACCGAGCCGCCGAGGATCGCCGCCACCGCGTCCTCTTGCGACTCGTACACCTTCGCCGGGCCGCGGAACACCAGCCGGTCCTCCGGCACCCCGGCGGTCTTGACCACGCACCCGTCCGGGGCCAGGTTGCCGTACAGGATCGCCAGGCCGCCGTCGGAGGAGTACGCGTGGGCCACGTCCCGCACGCAGCCGTTGACCGGGTCGGTGTCCAGCGACTCCCACCGGTTGTCGGTGGAGAACGGCTCGGTGGTGCGCACCCCGCCGGGCGCGGCGTGGAACAGCTCCACCGCCTCCGGCAGGGCGGAGCCGCCGCGCACGTCCCAGTCGGCCAGCCAGCGCTCCAGCGAGGGGGAGTGGACCGCGTGGACGTCACGGCGCAGCAGCCCGGCGCGGTCGAGCTCGCCGAGAATGGCCGGGATCCCGCCGGCCCGGTGCACGTCCTCCATGTGGTAGACGGCGGAGTTGGGCGCCACCTTGACCAGGCACGGCACCCGGCGGGAGATCGCGTCGACGTCCGCCATGGTGAAGTCGACGCCCGCCTCCCGGGCGGCGGCCAGCAGGTGCAGCACGGTGTTGGTGGAGCCGCCCATCGCCACGTCCAGCGCCATCGCGTTCTCGAACGCCGCGCGGCTGGCCACCGACCGCGGCAGGACCGAGGCGTCGTCGTGGTCGTACCAGCGGCGTGCCAGCTCCACCACGAGCCGCCCGGCCCTGACGAACAGCTCCCGGCGGGCGGCGTGGGTGGCGAGCGTGGAGCCGTTGCCCGGCAGCGCCAGCCCGATCGCCTCGGTGAGGCAGTTCATCGAGTTGGCGGTGAACATGCCCGAGCAGGACCCGCAGGTGGGGCAGGCGGACCGTTCGATCGCGTCCAGCTGCTCGTCGGTGACCCGCTCGTCCGACGCGGCGACCATCGCGTCGATCAGGTCGATCTTCCGGCGGACCACGCCGTCGACCGCCACCGTCCCTCCGGCCTCCATCGGACCGCCGGAGACGAACACCGTGGGGATGTTCAGGCGCAGCGCCGCCATCAGCATCCCGGGAGTGATCTTGTCGCAGTTGGAGATGCAGACCAGCGCGTCCGCGCAGTGCGCGTTGACCATGTACTCCACCGAGTCGGCGATCAGCTCGCGGCTGGGCAGCGAGTAGAGCATCCCGGCGTGGCCCATGGCGATGCCGTCGTCGACCGCGATGGTGGAGAACTCCCGCGCCACCCCGCCGGCCTGCGCGACCGCCTCGGCGACCAGCGCCCCGACGTCCTTCAGGTGCACGTGCCCGGGCACGAACTGGGTGTAGCTGTTGGCGATGGCCACGATCGGCTTGCCGAAGTCGTCGTCGCTCATCCCGGTGGCGCGCCACAGGGCACGCGCCCCGGCCATGGTCCGGCCGTGGGTGCTGGTCCTCGATCGCAGCTGCGGCATACGCCCAGTCTGGCAGCGGGACGCCGGTCGGGCCACGTCCCGTGGTCGTTACCACGATGTGGGAAGAGTTGACTCAGGCTCTGGGATGCGGCAGAGTAGGCGTCGTGCCGTACCGGTCTTCGCGAGTACTTACCTGAGCGCGCTCTCCTGCGGTGGGGAGCGCGCTAGCCCCGTGCGACGACGCACGTGGGCTTTTTGTATGCGCACCGACGGGCGCGTCCGGCGGTGCGCGACCCGCCCGGCCACGGCGGCCGGGACCCGAACCGACACCGACCACCCGGACCGAACCGGACTGAACCGAACCGAGGCAAGGACATGACGAGACCGACCCCGCAACTCCTGGCCCAGCGGGCCGCCCGGCGGGGAGCCGTGGCGCCGGTGCCGACGGACACCGCCGGCGACGCCGCCAGCGCGCCCCGCGTCCCCACCACCGGTGCCGGAGCACTGGTGCGGTCGTTGGAGGCGCTGGGGGTAGAGGTGGTGTTCGGCATCCCGGGCGGCGCGATCCTGCCCGCCTACGACCCGCTGCGTGACTCCTCCGTGCGCCACGTGCTGGTGCGCCACGAGCAGGGTGCCGGCCACGCCGCCACCGGGTACGCCCAGGCCAGCGGGCGGGTCGGTGTGTGCATGGCCACCTCCGGCCCAGGCGCCACCAACCTCGTCACGCCACTGACCGACGCGTACATGGACTCCGTGCCGGTGGTGGCGATCACGGGGCAGGTGCCCACCGGGTCGATCGGCTCCGATGCGTTCCAGGAGGCCGACATCAGCGGGATCACGCTGCCGGTGACCAAGCACAACTACCTGGTGCAGTCCGCGCACGAGATCCCGCGGGTGCTGGCCGAGGCGTTCCACCTCGCCAGCACCGGTCGGCCCGGGCCGGTCCTGGTGGACATCCCCAAGGACGTGCTGCAGGCGGCGACCTCGTTCGCCTGGCCGCCCACGCTGGAGCTGCCCGGCTACCGGCCGACCCGGCACCCGCACGGCAAGCAGATCGCCGCCGCCGCGCGGCTGCTCACCGCCGCGTCCCGGCCGGTGCTGTACGTGGGCGGCGGGGTGATCAAGGCCCGCGCCACCGAGGCACTGCGGCGGCTGGCGGAGCTGACCGGCGCGCCGGTCACCACCACGCTGATGGCCCGCGGCGCCTTCCCGGACTCCCACCGGCAGCACCTGGGGATGCCGGGCATGCACGGCACCGTGGCGGCGGTGTCCGCGCTGCAGAAGGCGGACGTGATCGTGGCGCTGGGCGCCCGCTTCGACGACCGGGTCACCGGCCGGCTGGACTCGTTCGCGCCCGGCGCGATGGTCATCCACGCGGACATCGACCCGGCCGAGATCGGCAAGAACCGGGCCGCGGACGTGCCGATCGTCGGCGACGCCCGGTTCGTCATCGAGGAGCTGGTCGCCGCGGTGGAGGCCGAGCACGCCGCGGGCCGTCGCGCGGACCTGACCGCCTGGTGGGAGTACCTCGACGACCTGCGCCGGCGGTTCCCGCTGGGATGGGAGGAGCCGACCGACGGGGCCCTGGCCCCGCAGTACGTCATCAAGCGCCTGGGCGAGATCGTCGGCCCGGACGCGATCTGGGTCGCCGGCGTGGGCCAGCACCAGATGTGGGCCAGCCAGTTCATCCGCCACGAGAAGCCCGGGCACTGGCTCAACTCCGGCGGCCTGGGCACGATGGGGTACGCCGTGCCGGCGGCGATGGGCGCCAAGGTGGCCCGCCCGGACGCCACGGTGTGGGCCATCGACGGCGACGGGTGTTTCCAGATGACCAACCAGGAGCTGGCCACGTGCGCCCTGGAGGGCATCCCCATCAAGGTGGCGGTCATCAACAACGGCAGCCTCGGCATGGTGCGCCAGTGGCAGACCCTTTTCTACGACGGGCGGTACTCGAACACCGACCTGAGGACCAACGTGCGGATCCCCGACTTCGTCAAGCTCGCCGAGGCGCTGGGCTGCGTCGGGCTGCGGTGCGAGACCGCCGAGGAGGTGGACGCCACCATCGAGCGCGCGATGGCCGTCACCGACGCGCCGGTGGTGGTCGACTTCGTGGTCAGCCGGGACGCCATGGTGTGGCCGATGGTGCCGGCCGGGACCAGCAACGACGAGATCATGTACGCCCGGGGCGTGCGCCCCATCTTCGACGACGACGACGCCTGAGGAGACGGCGATGAGCAGGCACACGCTCTCGGTGCTGGTGGAGAACAAGCCCGGCGTGCTGGCCCGGGTGGCGGGACTGTTCTCCCGCCGGGGCTTCAACATCGACTCGCTGGCGGTGGGCGAGACCGAACACCGGGGGATCTCCCGGATGACCATCGTCGTCAACGCCGCCGACCTGCCGCTGGAGCAGGTGACCAAGCAGCTCAACAAGCTGGTCAACGTCCTCAAGGTGGTGGAGCTCGAGCCGGACGTGTCGGTGCAGCGGGAGCTGCTGCTCGTCAAGGTGCGGGCCGAGCGTGCGGTGCGGTCGCAGGTGCTGGACACGGTGCGGCTGTTCCGGGCACGGGTGGTGGACGTGTCGCCGGACACGCTCACCATCGAGGCCACCGGCACCGCCGACAAGCTCGACGCGTTGCTGCGGGACCTGGAGCCGTTCGGCATCCGCGAGATGGTCCAGTCCGGCATGGTCGCGATCGGTCGCGGCTCCCGGTCGATCACCGCGGGACCCGCCCTGCGCGCGGCCGCCTGACCCCACCGACCCGACGACCCCGTACCGGACGACCGAGGAGAGATCCCATGACCGCCCAGGTGTACTACGACGACGACGCGGACCTGTCCCTGGTGGCCTCCCGCCCGGTGGCGGTGATCGGCTACGGCAGCCAGGGTCACGCGCACGCCCTGTCGCTGCGTGACTCCGGTGTGGACGTCAGGGTGGGGCTGCCGGAGAACTCCCGCAGCCGCCAGCGCGCGGCCGAGGAGGGGCTGCGCGTGGTCACGCCGGCGCAGGCCAGCCAGGAGGCCGACCTGATCATGCTGCTGACACCGGACACGGTGCAGCGGCACGTCTTCGCCGAGTCCATCGCCCCGGCCCTCACGCCCGGGAAGGCGCTGTTCTTCGGCCACGGGTTCAACATCCGGTACGGGCTGATCGACCCGCCCCCCGGCGTGGACGTGGCGATGGTCGCGCCCAAGGGCCCCGGCCACCTGGTGCGGCGCCAGTTCGTCGACGGCAAGGGGGTGCCGGTGCTCGTGGCGGTCGAGCGCGACGCCACCGGCAAGGCCTTCGACCTGGCGCTGTCGTACGCGAAGGCGATCGGGGGCACCCGCGCGGGCGCGATCCGCACCACGTTCGCGGAGGAGACCGAGACCGACCTGTTCGGCGAGCAGGCGGTGCTGTGCGGTGGCGCGGCCGCGCTGGTGCGCGCCGGGTTCGAGGTGCTCACCGAAGCGGGCTACGCGCCGGAGATCGCCTACTTCGAGTGCCTGCACGAGCTCAAGCTCATCGTCGACCTGATGTACGAGGGCGGGCTGACCGGGATGCGCTACAGCGTCTCGGACACCGCCGAGTACGGCGACCTCACCCGCGGCCCGCGGGTGATCGACGAGCGGGTGAAGGACGAGATGCGGCGGATCCTGGCGGAGGTCCGGTCGGGCGAGTTCGCCCGGGAGTGGATCGCCGAGGACGAGGCCGGACGGCCGAACTTCCGCCGGCTCCAGCAGGAGGGGGCGGATCACCCGATCGAGGTGACCGGCCGGAAGCTTCGCGCCATGATGAGCTGGATCGACCGGTCCCTGCCGGATACCGCCGTCCGGGAGGGCTGACCCCGGCCGTACCGGCCCGCCCCGTTCCGGCCGCGATCTTCGTGCCGGCGCGTCGGAAATATCCCCTATGACGTGCCGCATGGCCGTTGCGGGGCCCCCCGGTCCCGGCGGTACTGTCGCCGCATGCGTCTGGAGCGACCGCACCGCGCCGAGCGCTTCGGGGCCGTCCGGATCCACGAGGTCCAGCGCGTGGTCGAGCTCGACAGCGGGGACGGCCCGGTGACCAGGGGGCGGACGGGCACCACCGTCGCGGTCCCCGAGGAGGCCCTCCGCGAGATCGAACGCGACCTGGTCGTGGTCGTCCCGTGCATGAACGAGACCCGCCGGGTGATCGAGGGCGTGCTGGCCGGGATCCCCCACGACTGCCTGATCATCCTGGTGTCCAACAGCGCCCGGCAGCCGGTGGACCGGTACGAGATCGAGGCGCAGACGCTGGAGGAGCACACCCAGATCGCCGAGCGACCGGCGATCGCGATCCACCAGGGCGACCCGGGCCTGGCCGCCGCCCTGAAGGCGGCCGGCGTGCCGGAGATGATCGACCACACCGGGGTGCTGCGCAGCGGCAAGGGTGAGGCGATGCTGGTCGGCATGGCGCTGGCCGCGCTGACCGGGCGGCGGTACATCGGCTACGTCGACGCGGACAACTTCGTCCCCGGCGCGGTCAACGAGTACTGCCGGGCCTACGCCGCGGCCCTGCACCTGGCCGACAGCCCGTACGCCATGGTGCGCATCTCCTGGAGCTCCAAGCCGAAGCTGCGCGACGGCCGGCTGTTCTTCAGCCGCCGGGGCCGCACCTCGGAGCTGACCAACCAGTTCCTCAACCAGCTCATCGGCGAGTACTGCGGCTTCGGCACCGAGGTGGTGGCCACCGGCAACGCCGGCGAGCACGCCTTCACCATGGACCTGGGGCTCAAGCTGCGGCTCGCCAGCGGGTACGCGGTGGAACCGTTCGAGTACCTGGACCTGTTCGAGCAGTTCGGCGGCGTCCTGGAGAGCCCGCACCCGGAGGTGATGGAGCGCTCGGTCTCGGTGGCGCAGATCGAGACGCTCAACCCGCACTTCCACGACGACCGGGGCGAGCAGCACGTCCGCGACATGCGCCTGCAGGCGCTCAACGTGCTCTACCACTCGGCGGTCTGCCTGCCCGCGGTCCGGGCCGACATCATCGACTACCTGGTCAGCCAGGGTGAGCTCGAGCCCGGTCGGGAGCCTCCCCGGGAGCGGATCTATCCGCCGGTGGGCAGCCTGGCGCTGGACCGCTTCTGCGACGTGCTGCTGGCCGAGGCGCACACGCTGCGCCGCTTCGCCGGCGGCGAGGAGCCCGAGGCCATGCTGCTGCACCGCGCCCGCCCGGCGCCCGCCGCCGAGCCGCCGCGGGGGAGTGGCCCGTGAGGATGGTCACGCGCGGACAGGCGGACCGGGAGCGCCCGCGCACATACCATCGGGACATTGCCGCCCCGCCCGGCACTCGTCGTCACAGCACCATGATGAGGAGACCATGACTCCCGTTGTCCTGATCACCGAGGAGCTCGCGCCGGCCGCCATCGACCTGTTGGCACAGGACTTCGACGTCCGGCACGTCGACGGTACGGATCGGGCAGCGCTGTTCGCGGCACTCGCCGACGCCGAAGCGGTGATCATCCGCTCGGCCACCCAGATGGACGCGGCCGCGATCGCCGCCGCGCCGAAGCTGAAGGTGATCGCGCGTGCCGGCGTAGGCCTGGACAACGTCGAGGTGGCCGCGGCCACCGAGCGGGGCGTCATGGTGGTCAACGCCCCCACCTCGAACATCATCTCCACCGCCGAGCACGCGGTGGCGCTGCTGCTGGCCGTGGCCCGCAACACCGTCGCCGCCTGCAACTCGCTGAAGTCCGGCGAGTGGCAGCGCTCCCGGTTCACCGGGGTGGAGGTGAGCGGCAAGACGGTCGGGGTGATCGGCCTGGGCCGGGTGGGGGTGTTGTTCGCCCAGCGGATGGCGGCCTTCGGCGCCCGGCTGCTGGCCTACGACCCGTACGTGCAGCCGGCCCGGGCGGCCCAGCTGGGCGTGCGGCTGGTGGGGCTGGACGAGCTGCTGCGCGAGTCGGACTTCATCTCCATCCACGCCACCAAGACCCCGGAGACCATCGGCATGATCGGTGCCCGGGAGCTGTCCATCGTCAAGCCGGGCGTACGGATCATCAACGCCGCCCGGGGCGGGCTCATCGACGAGCAGGCGCTGGCCGACGCGCTGGCCGAGGGCCGGGTCGCAGGCGCGGGCATCGACGTGTACGCCAAGGAGCCCTGCACCTCCTCGCCGCTGTTCCAGTTCGACAACGTGGTCGCCACCCCGCACCTGGGTGCGTCCACACACGAGGCCCAGGACAAGGCCGGGTTGGCGGTGGCGCGCAGCGTCAAGCTGGCGCTCCAGGGCGAGTTCGTGGCCGACGCGGTCAACGTGCAGGCCGGTGGCGTGGTGGCCGAGGACGTGCGGCCGATGCTTCCGCTGGCCGAACGGCTGGGCAAGGTCTTCACCGCGGTCGCCGGCGGGATCGCCGCCAACGTCACCGTCGAGGTCCGCGGCGAAGTGGTCGCCAACGACGTCTCGGTGCTGCGCCTGGCGGCCACCAAGGGCCTGTTCGCGGGGGTGGTCGACGAGCAGGTCACGTACGTCAACGCCCCGCTGATCGCCGCCGACCGGGGGGTGGAGGTGGACCTGAGCACCTCCACCGAGTCCACCGACCACCACAACCTGCTCATCATCCGCGGGGCCCTGGCCGACGGCCGGCCGGTCACAGTCGCCGGCACGCTGTGGAGCAACGGCATCCGCGAGGTGCTCAAGCTCACCGAGGTCGACGGCTTCCCCCTGGAACTGGACGCCGACGGGATCCTGCTGTTCTTCCGCTACCAGGACCGGCCCGGCGTCATCGGGCGGATCGGGACCATCCTCGGCCACGCCGGTATCAACATCGCGGCGATGCAGGTGTCCCGGCGCGAGGCCGGGGGGGAGGCGCTGATGGCGCTGACCGTCGACTCGCCGGTCGCCGCGGACCTGCTGCACGAGGCCGGGGCCGAGATCGGCGCGGCCGCGGCCAGCGCGGTGGACCTGCGGGACCCGTGACGCGACCCGCACCGCCCACCTGGCGGCGGCACCGGGCCCGGCGGCCGCACCGCACCCGTGACGGCGGGCCCCGCCCGGCCGGCCGGTTCCGTATGGTGGGAGCGTTGTGTCGGATGCCGGGAGTCTGATCTACGGTTCCCGGAGGCCGGACGAAAGGGTATGACGTGGCGCGGATCGCGGTGATCCCCGGTGACGGGATCGGGCCGGAGGTGATCGCGCAGGCGCGCAAGGTGCTCGAGGCGGTGCTGCCCGCGGCCGAGATCACCGAGTACGACCTCGGGGCCGGGCGGTGGCGCCGCACCGGCGAGGTGCTGCCGGACTCCGTGCTGGCCGAGCTGCGTGCCCACGACGCGATCCTGCTGGGCGCCGTGGGCGATCCCGGGGTGCCGCCCGGGGTGCTCGAGCGTGGGCTGCTGCTGCGCCTGCGGTTCGCCTTCGACCAGTACGTCAACCTGCGCCCGGCGCGGACGTGGCCGGGCGTGCCCAGCCCCCTGGCCCGCCCCGGGGACGTCGACCTGGTCGTGGTGCGGGAGGGCACCCAGGGCCTGTACGCGGGCGCCGGCGGCGCCCTGTACGTGGGCACGCCCGCGGAGGTGGCCACCGAGGAGAGCCTCAACACCCGCGCCGGGGTGGAGCGCGTGATCCGTGACGCGTTCCGCCGCGCGGCCGCCCGCCCGCGTCGGCACCTCACGCTGGTGCACAAGACCAACGTCCTCACCCACGCCGGGGACCTGTGGCAGCGGACCTTCACCGAGGTCGCCGCCGAGTTCCCCACCGTGTCCACCGAGTACCAGCACGTGGACGCGGCGGCGATGTTCCTCGTCACCGACCCGCAGCGGTACGACGTCGTGGTGACCGACAACCTGTTCGGCGACGTCCTCACCGACCTGGCCGCGGCGGTCACGGGCGGGATCGGCCTGGCCGCCAGCGGCAGCCTCAACCCCGACCGCACCTTCCCGTCCACGTTCGAGCCGGTGCACGGCTCGGCCCCGGACATCGCCGGGCAGGGCGTCGCCGACCCGGTGGCGGCGGTGCTGTCGGTGGCCCTGCTGCTGGACCACCTCGGCCACGCGGAGGAGGCGCGGCGGGTGGAGAAGGCGGTCGCGGCGGAGCTGTCCGGCCGGGCCGCCGGTCGGCCGGTACGCACCGCCGAGGTGGGCGACCGGCTGGCTGCCGCGGTGGCCTGAGCCGACCGGCCCGCACCCCCGGCGCCCGGGGTTCACATTAACGAGCGTTCGGGGTAGGTTTCGAGCACCGGGTTCCCACGATGTGGCACGGAGGTCGACATGAGCGGCGGTGAGAAGCTCGAGTTCGAGGTGCGGCCCAACCCGCGCCCGGTCGCCGCCGCCGAGCGGGACTCGCTGCTCGCCAACCCCGGCTTCGGGCGGGTCTTCACCGACCACATGGTCTCGATCCGGTGGTCGGAGCAGAAGGGGTGGTACGACGCCCGGGTGGAGCCGTACGGCCCGCTGTCGCTGGACCCCGCCACCGCCGTGCTCCACTACGCCCAGGCGATCTTCGAGGGCCTGAAGGCGTACCGGACCGACGACGGCGGGGTGGCCCTGTTCCGGCCGGAGGCCAACGCCGCCCGGTTCGCCGCCTCCGCCCGCCGGATGGCGATGGCGCCGCTGCCGGAGCAGGTCTTCATCGACTCGCTCCACGCGCTGATCCACATCGACCGCGCGTGGGTCCCCGACCGCGACGAGGCCAGCCTGTACCTGCGGCCGCTCATGTACGCCAGCGAGGTGTTCCTGGGCGTCAAGCCGGCATCGGAGTACCTGTACCTGCTCATCGCCTCTCCGGTCGGTGCGTACTTCGCCAGCGGCGTCAAACCGGTGACGGTGTGGGTCTCCGACACCTACACCCGGGCCGCACCGGGCGGCACGGGCGCGGCCAAGTGCGGCGGCAACTACGCCGCCTCCCTGGCCGCCCACGCGGAGGCGGTCAGCCACGGGTGCGACCAGGTGGTCTTCCTGGATGCGGTCCACCGCCGGTACGTCGAAGAGCTCGGCGGGATGAACATCTTCTTCGTCTACGACGACGGCTCCCTGGTCACGCCGGAGCTGACCGGCACGATCCTGCCGGGCATCACCCGCGACTCGGTGATCACCCTCGCCCGGCACGAGGGCCGGACGGTGGTGGAACGGCCGGTGTCGTTCGACCAGTGGCGCGACGACGCCGCCAGCGGCCGCCTGCGGGAGGTGTTCGCCTGCGGCACCGCCGCCGTCCTGACGCCGATCGGCACGGTGCGCCACGCCGACGGCGAGTTCACCATCGGGGACGGTGGGCCGGGCGAGGTGACGATGGCGCTGCGGCAGCGGCTGGTGGACATCCAGCGGGGGCGGGCGCCCGACCCGTTCGGGTGGGTGCACAAGGTCCTCTGAGACGCCCTCCGGACCGCTGCGGGCGTCCGTAGGGGCCTCGGCCCTCATGGCCGGGGGACCGCTCCGCCGGCGGCGCCCCGCGGACCGGCTCAGGCGGCCGTAGGCGGCTCGGCGCGGCCGAGCCGCCTACGGCCGCGGCCGGGGCGCTGCGCGCGCGTCAGGCCAGCAGGTGCCGCCGCAGCGCGGCGATGTCGCCACGGGACAGCCCGGCGTCCCGCAGCGGTCGCTCCACGGACCCGTACCGCTGCCGCAGCTCGGACAGGAACAGCGCCATCGTGCCCGGCGGCGAGCGCCACCACGCCTTCATGACCACGTCCGACCGGCCGTTGGCGCGGGCCCAGTCGACGTACCGCTGGCTGCCGGCGGTGCTGAGGGCGTAGTCGGCGTCGATGTCGGCGTCGGAGACCCCGAGCAGCGACAGCGTGAGCGCGCACACCACCCCCGTGCGGTCCTTGCCCGCCACACAGTGGACCACCGTCGGTGCCGCGGACTCGTCGGCGATGACGCCGATCGCCTCGACCAGCCGCCTGGCCCCGTGCTCGATCAGCTCGTGGTAGCGGTCGGCGAGGTAGCGGGTCAGGCTCATGCCGTCGCGGTAGGGGTTCGACACCCATTCCGGGTGCGGCGGGTCGAGGTGGCGGTAGACCAGGCCGTCCCAGTCGGGGACCCGGCCTGCCGCGGCGATCTCGTACGGGCGGCGGAGGTCGACCACGGTGCGGATGCCCAGGGCGAGGAAGCGCTCGCGGTCGGCCTCGGTGAGCCCGGACAGGGCGTCGGAGCGGAACAGCCGCCGCCACCGGACGGTGCGGCCGTCGGCGCCCCGGTACCCGCCGACGTCGCGGAAGTTGAAGACCCGCTCGAACGGAATCCTCCGCTCGAACCGGACCGCCCGGCCGTGCGTCTCGTGCGGCCGTGGCTCGCCGCCGGAGCGGGCGGGCCCCTCCTGCGGTCGGGACCCGTGGTGGGAGCGGGTGCCGGGGTGCCCAGGGTGCCGCCGGTCGGGTCGGCTGGCGTGGTCGGACCGGGGTCCGGCATGCCCGGTTGTCCGCTCTGTCCCTTCCCCGTCCCGTCCGGTCATGGCTTCACCCTAGCCGGACGCGGCTGCTTCCCGCATAGTGGGACCACACTTCCACAGCTCGGACGAACGTGGCAGGGTGGCGGCCGTGACCGCCGCATCCGTGCGCATTATCGCCACCTAGCGCGCCAGCCCGCCCCCGGCTGACGCGCAGACCTCCCGCGCCGCGGGAGGTCTTTCGTTTTGGCCCACGACGAACCCGAGGAGGTCCGCGATGACGTTCCAGGTCTACGACACCACGCTGCGGGACGGCGCCCAGCGGGAAGGGATCAGCTACTCGGTACCCGACAAGCTGGCGGTGGCGCGACTGCTGGACGACCTCGGGGTGGGCTTCATCGAGGGTGGCTGGCCGGGCGCGTTGCCGACCGACACGGAGTTCTTCGCCCGGGCACGGCGGGAGCTGCACCTGCGCCACGCCACCCTGGTCGCGTTCGGCGCCACCCGCCGGGTCGGCGGCAGCGCCCGCACCGACCCGCAGGTGCGGGCACTGCTGGACGCGGAGACCCCGGCGGTGTGCCTGGTGGCCAAGTCGGACCTGCGCCACGTGGAGCGGGCGCTGCGCACCACCGCCGCCGAGAACCTGGCGATGGTGACCGACACCGTGACGTACCTCGTGGGCCAGGGCCGGCGGGTGTTCCTGGACTGCGAGCACTTCTTCGACGGGTTCCGGCACGATCCGGCGTACGCCGCCGCGGTGGTGACCGCCGCCGTCGAGGCGGGCGCGGAGGTCGCGGTCCTGTGCGACACCAACGGTGGGATGCTGCCCTCGCAGGTGTCCACAGCGATCGGTGAGCTGGTGGAACGGACCGGCCTGCCGGCGCACCGGCTGGGGATCCACTGCCAGAACGACACCGGCTGCGCGGTGGCGAACACGGTGGCCGCCGTGGAGGCCGGGGTGCGGCACGTCCAGTGCACCGCCAACGGGTACGGCGAGCGCCCCGGCAACGCCGACCTGTTCGCGGTGGTGGGGAACCTGTCGCTCAAGCTCGGCCTGCCGGTGCTGCCGCCCGGGGGCCTGGAGCGGATGGTGGAGGTCTCGCACGCCATCGCTCAGATCGCCAACCTCGCACCCGACCGCCACCAGCCCTACGTCGGCGCGGCCGCGTTCGCCCACAAGGCGGGGCTGCACGCCAGTGCCATCAAAGTGGACCCCTCGCTGTACAACCACGTCCCGCCGGAGGCGGTCGGCAACCGGATGCGGATCCTGGTCACCGAGATGGCCGGGCGGGCCAGCGTCGAGCTGAAGAGCCGGGAGCTGGGGTACGACCTGTCCGGGCGGCCGGACGTGCTGGCGCGCCTGACCGACCTCGTCAAGCGCAGGGAGGCGGCCGGGTGGTCGTACGAGGCCGCCGATGCCTCGTTCGCCCTCCTGGTGCGCGCCACGCTGGGGGAGCAGACGGCGCCGTTCGAGGTGGAGTCGTACCGGACCGTGCTGGAGCACCGCGCCGACGGCGCGGTCGTCGCCGAGGCGACGGTCCGCCTGCGGGTGGCCGGCCGACGGGTGATCGCCACCGCCGAGGGCAACGGGCCGGTCCACGCCCTCGACGAGGCCCTGCGCAACGCGCTCGTGCCGCACTTCCCGCAGCTGGCCACGGTGGAGCTGGTGGACTACAAGGTGCGCATCCTGGAGGGGTCGCACGGCACCGGCGCGATGACCCGGGTGCTGCTGCGGATGGCCGACCGGTCCGGAGCCGACTGGACCACCGTGGGCGTGCATGAGAACGTGGTGGAGGCCAGCTGGCTGGCGCTGGTCGACGCGCTGGTGTACGCGCTGGTCGAGGGTCGCGCCCCGCTCGCCGCGCCGGCCGCGGCGGCGTAGGCTGGCCCCCCGGGCGGTGACCGCCGCCCGAACGCCACGTGGAAGGAGGACGCTGCGTGCGGATCGCCCGGTTCGCCCATGCGGACGGCATGTCGTTCGGGGTCGTGGAGGGGGACCCGGAGGCGGGTCCCGAGGGGCTTACCGTCGCCGCGATCGAGGGCCATCCGTTCGGCGAGCTGCGACTGACCGGGCAGCGGTGGGCGTTGGCGGACATCCGGCTGCTGTCCCCGATCCTCCCGAGCAAGGTCGTGTGCGTGGGGCGCAACTACGCCGACCACGCCGCCGAGCACGGCGCCGAGGTGCCGGCCGAACCGTTGCTGTTCCTCAAGCCGTCCACGGCGGTGATCGGGCCGCGGGACGCGATCCGGTTGCCCCCTCAGTCCCGCCAGGTCGAGCACGAGGCGGAGCTCGCCGTGGTGATCGGGCCGCCGGGAGCGCGGCGGGCCGACCGGGCCGCCGCGGAGCGGGCGATCTTCGGCTACACCTGCGCCAACGACGTCACCGCGCGGGACCTGCAGCGCTCCGACGGCCAGTGGACGCGGGCCAAGGGGTTCGACTCGTTCTGCCCGCTCGGACCGTGGATCACCACCGGCGTGGACGTCAGCGACCGCGAGGTGCGGTGCGAGGTCAACGGCGAGGTCAGGCAGGTCGGGCGGACCCGCGACATGGTGTTCGACCCGCCCACCCTGGTGTCGTACGTGTCACACGTCATGACGCTGCTGCCCGGCGACGTGCTGCTCACGGGCACCCCGGCCGGGGTCGGCCCGCTGCGACCCGGCGACCGGGTAGTGGTCCGGATCGATGGGGTGGGGGAGCTCGTCAACCCGGTAGTCAGCCTGGAGTAGTCTCAGGTACAGTTCTGGCGACGGTGCTTCGGCACCGGTGGGGTATGGGGTAATTGGCAGCCCGACGGAGTCTGGTTCCGTTAGTTCAGGTTCGAGTCCTGGTACCCCAGCGGAGACGCGCCCGAGCGCGCTGGTAGTGTCGTCCCGGTCTGGCAAGAGTGCCCGGTAGGTCTGGTGCCGGCCTGGTCGTCGCGGCCCCGTCGTCTAGCGGCCTAGGACGCCGCCCTCTCAAGGCGGTAGCGGGGGTTCGAATCCCCTCGGGGCTACCGGTAGCGGCAAGCGGCCCCTACCCGCGTCACGCGGGTAGGGGCCGGTCCGTCTCCGGGCCGGGCCGGCCGCCTGCGTACCGCGCCAGGCCTCTGGCCGTGGCCCGCAGCCCGGTCTTCCCGGGAGCAGGCACGTGCCGCGCGCCGGCCGTCCCGACGGGACGGCCGGCACGCGGCGACGGAGAGCTACAGCCCGGACAGGCGCTGGCCGGCGCGGATGACCGCCATCGCGAAGCGCTCGCCGGGTCGCCGGCCCATCCGCTCGATCGGCCCGGAGACGCTGATGGCCGCGATCACCCGCCCGGTACGGTCCCGGACCGGCGCGGAGACGCTGGCCACACCGGGCTCCCGCTCGGCCACGCTCTGGGCCCAGCCGCGGCGCCGGACCTCCGCCAGCGTCCGGGCGGTGAACTTGCACTTCGGCAACAGCGGCAGGTACGCCTCGGGCGGCTCCCACGCCAGCAGGATGTGCGCCGCCGAGCCGGCGGTCATGGGGAGGACCGACCCGACCGGGACGGTGTCGAGCAGCCCGCGTGCGGGCTCCGCCGCGGCCACGCAGATCCGCTCGTCCGCCCGGCGGAGGAACAGCTGCGCGCTCTCGCCGGTGACGTCGCGCAGCATCGCCAGCACCGGCTCAGCGGCCGTCAGCAACGCGTCCGGCGCGGCGCTGGCCAGCTCACTCAGTCGTGGCCCCGGCCGCCACCGGCCCTGGTTGTCGCGCATCAGCAGCCGGTGCGCCTCCAGGGCCTGGGCCAGGCGGTGTGCCGTGGCGCGCGGCAGGCGGGTGCGCTCGACCAGTTCCGCCAGGGTGGCTCCCTCGACACAGGCGGACAAAATGCTCACCGCCTTGTCCAGGACACCCACACCACTGATAGAGTTTCCCACCGGGTTTCCCACCAGGCGAACATTACCTCCCAAAATCTAGGATGTCGAGAGGTCGCCGGCCGTACCCGCGCCGGCGGCTGTGGAAAGGAGCGGCCGTGGTCACCGCCGGGAACCGCCCACGTACGCTGGCCGAGAAGGTCTGGGACGCTCACGTCGTGCGCTCGGCCGACGGGGAACCGGATCTGCTCTACATCGACCTACACCTGCTGCACGAGGTGACCAGCCCGCAGGCGTTCGAGGGCCTGCGGAAGGCGGGTCGGAAGGTGCGCCGGCCCGACCTCACCCTGGCCACCGAGGACCACAACACGCCCACCGGCTACCCGCCCGACGCGCCCGCCGGTGCCCGCCACGGGGACCTGATCCTGGTGTCGGACCTCACGTCCCGCCTGCAGCTGGAGACGTTGCGGCGCAACTGCGCCGAGTTCGGGATCACCCTCCACCAGCTCGGTCACGCCGACCAGGGCATCGTCCACGTCATCGGGCCACAGCTCGGGCTCACCCAGCCCGGCATGACGGTGGTCTGCGGCGACTCGCACACCGCCACCCACGGCGCCTTCGGCGCGCTGGCGTTCGGGATCGGCACCAGCGAGGTGGAGCACGTGCTCGCCACCCAGACCCTGCCGCAGCACCGGCCCCGCACGATGGCGGTCACCATCACCGGCCGGCTGCGCGAGGGGGTCACCGCCAAGGACCTGGTGCTGGCCCTCATCGCCCAGGTGGGAACCGGCGCCGGGCGCGGGCACATTGTGGAGTACCGCGGCGACGCGGTGCAGGCCCTGTCCATGGAGGGCCGGATGACCGTGGCCAACATGTCCATCGAGTGGGGCGCGCGCGCGGGGATGATCGCACCGGACGACACCACCTTCGCGTACCTGGAGGGGCGCAGGTACGCGCCGTCCGGCCGGAACTGGGAACGGGCGCTGGACTACTGGCGGAGCCTGGTCAGCGACCCCGGGGCGCGGTACGACCGCGAGGTCACCCTCGACGCGGGTACGGTGACGCCGTTCGTGACCTGGGGGACCAACCCGGCGCAGGGCGTGCCGCTGGACGGCGTCGTACCCGACCCCGACAGCTTCGCCGAGGGGCCCGAGCGCGCCGCGGCGGTGCGGGCACTGGAGTACATGGACCTGCGGCCCGGCACGCCGATGCGGGACATCCCCATCGACGTGGTGTTCCTGGGCTCGTGCACCAACGGCCGGTTGGAGGACCTGCGGGCGGCGGCCGAGGTGCTGCGGGGCCGGCGGGTCGCCGACGGCGTACGGATGCTGGTCGTCCCCGGGTCACAGGCCGTGCGCGAGGCCGCCGAGCGGGAAGGGCTGGACCGGGTCTTCACCGAGGCGGGCGCCCAGTGGCGTTACGCCGGCTGCTCGATGTGCCTGGGGATGAACCCCGACGTGCTCGCGCCCGGACAGCGCGCCGCCTCGACCTCCAACCGGAACTTCGAGGGGCGTCAGGGCCCGGGAGGCCGTACCCACCTGGTGTCGCCGCCGGTGGCCGCCGCGACCGCGGTCGTCGGCAGGCTCGCCGCACCCTCCGACCTGAGCTGAGGTGACCGATGGAACCGTTCACGACCCACACCGGTACCATGGCGCCGCTGCGGCGCTCCAACGTAGATACCGACCAGATCATCCCGGCCGTCTACCTCAAGCGGATCGGCCGCACCGGCTTCGCCGACGGGTTGTTCCGTGCCTGGCGCGACGACCCCGACTTCGTCCTCAACCGGGACGCCTACCGGAGGGCGACGATCCTGGTCGCCGGCCCGGAGTTCGGCGTGGGCTCGTCGCGCGAGCACGCGGTCTGGGCGCTGCGGGACTGGGGTTTCCGGGTTGTGGTGGCACCCAGCTTCGGCGACATCTTCCGCGGCAACGCCCTCAAGGAGGGCCTGCTCGTGGTCGAGCTGCCGATGCCGGTCGTGGAACGGCTCTGGGAGGCGGCGGAGCGGGACCCCGCCACCGAGGTGACCGTCGACCTCCACTCCCGGACCGTGCGCACCGGCGGTGAGGTGTGGCAGTTCCCGTTGGACGACTTCAGCCGGTGGCGGTTGCTGGAAGGCTTGGACGACATCGGTCTCACGCTGCGCTACGAGGCCGACATCGCCGCGTTCGAGCGGCGGCGCTCGGACCTTCTCCCCTCGGTGCGGTGACCGTCGACCGGCCCGGCACCGACCGGGCCGGTGCGGTCTTGTTGCGACACAACGGGTTTTTTCGCCGGGATGTTTGTATCTTGGTGCTGTACGGCATACCGTCGCGCAGAACGACTCGTTGTGAGTCGCCCACCTTTGGAGGGAAGACGTGAACAAGGCCGAGCTCATCGAGGCGCTCTCGGTTCGCCTGGGCGACAAGCGCTCAGCCGCTGAGGCGCTGGACGCGGTGCTGGCGGAGATTCAGGCCGCCGTCACCAAGGGCGAGAAGGTGTCCATCACCGGCTTCGGTGTCTTCGAGAAGCGGGTGCGCGCCGCCAGGATGGCGCGTAACCCGCGTACCGGCGAGGCCGTCCGGGTGAAGAAGACGTCCGTGCCGGCGTTCCGGCCCGGCGCCGGGTTCAAGGAGTCGGTCGCCACCGGCCGGCTGCCCAAGGCGCTCAAGGCCACGGCCAAGAAGGCGGCCCCGGCGAAGAAGGCTGCCAAGGCCGCGACGAAGGCCGCCGCCGCCCGCAAGGCGCCGGCGAAGAAGGCGGCCAAGGCGGCTCCGGCGCGCAAGACGACCGCCCGGGCGACCGCCGCCCGCAGTCGCGCTTCCGCGACACCGGCCAAGCGCGCCGCCAAGAAGGCGGCCAAGCGCTGACGGCCTACGACCGGACGGCCAGCGGGGCCGGCGGCAACGGCGACGTCCCGGCGAACGGGACCAGCCAGCCGTCGGCCTTGCCGGTTCTCCACCGGCCGTCGTCCGGAGTGGCCGTCAGGTACGCCAGCAACCGGGCGATCAGGTCGCCCTGAGCGCACACCACACTGCAGTCGCGGGTGACCGCCACAGCGGCGAGCTGCCGTGCCACCGCCGCCACGTCGGCGGTGCGCTCGTCGAGGGCGGTCACCGCCTCCACGGCCAGGCCGGTCCGTTCCGCCAGAGGCGCCAGGGTCTGGACGCACCGTCGCGGCGGGGCGGACAGGAGCGATCCGGGCGCGAACAGAGCCAGCAGCTCGCACAGCGCCACGGCGCCGGCGATCCCCGCCCGGGTCAACGGGCGGGCGTCGTCGCGGTCGGGCCGCAGGTCGCGGTCACCCGCGTCGGCGTGGCGCACCAGCAGCACCACCCCGGTCACCTCGGGGGTGGCCCGCCAGGCCTCCAGCACCGCCACCTCACCGGGATACCGCAACCGCCTGGCGGCGGCCGCCGCCGGCAGCCACGCCACCTCATCCACTTCGGAGCCCACCGGGACCCCGCCGGCGTCCCGGCTACCACCGCCGGCGGTTGCGGTCATCGCCCAGTACGCGACCTCCTTCGGCACCCCGTCGACCTGG
The DNA here is from genome assembly GCA_047459215.1 of Micromonosporaceae bacterium. Taxonomy (GTDB): domain Bacteria; phylum Actinomycetota; class Actinomycetes; order Mycobacteriales; family Micromonosporaceae; genus Natronosporangium. The sequence goes on from VSBZ01000011.1 coordinate 27,034, forward strand.
TACCGCGCGGCGGGCAAAGCCATCCGTGGCCTCGCCCGTACCCCCGTCTCCTCCCACACCTCCCGTACCGCGGCGGTGAGCGGGTGCTCGCCGCGGCGCAGCTTTCCCTTGGGGAGCGTCCAGTCGTCGTAGCGCGGCCGGTGCACCAGGCAGACCTCGGCCCCGCCGTCGCCGTGACGCCACAGCAGCCCACCGGCGGCCCGGATCGTGGTGGCGGGGCCGTCGTCCGGCATGGTTCCAGGCTATCCGCGCGTGGCCGGCCGCGCGCCCGCACCGCCGGGCGGAGTCGCAGTCGCCGCCGGGGCGGGCGCCCGCGGCCGCCGGTCGCGTGGCGGGCGGCCCGCCGCCCGCGCCGCCGGGCGGCACAACCGGGCCGGTACGGCGCGTCGGGCCGCCGGCGCGACCCCCGGCCCGGCTAGCGCAGCGTCGGCAGGGTGACCCGCACAGGCCTGCCGGTGGCGTCCAGGTCGACGTGGACCCGTTGGCCCAGGCGCAGCAGCCGCAGCCCGGAGGCGGCGAAGGCGGCGGCATCGAACTCGATCCTCGTGCCGTCGTCGAGCAGCAGCGCCCCGGTCCGCGACTGCGGATCGAACTCCGACACCGTCCCCTGCACGCGTGCACGCTAGCACGGGAATCCCCATGCCCGTCGCGCCGCCAGCCGCCCACCTGCCGACCCGGCCGCCCGGGCGATGCCAGGATGGAGGGCGTGCGGGACGTGCCCTGGGCGGTGGTGGTGCCGGTCAAGCGGCTGCCGGAGGCGAAGACCCGGCTGCGGCTGGACCCGTCCGCCCCGCCGCGGGAGCGGCTGGCACTGGCGATGGCGCTGGACACCGTGGCCGCCGCCGCGGCCTGTCCGGCGGTGGCGGAGGTGCTGGTGGTGACCGCCGACCCGGTTGCCGCCGAGGAGCTGCGGCGGCTGGGAGCGCGGGTCGTGCCCGAACCGCCGACGCCGGGTGACGGGCTCAACGCCGCGGTGCGCCGCGGGGCCGACCAGGTGCCCACCGGCGTCGGGGTGGCGGCGCTGGCGGCCGACCTGCCGGCGCTCCGCAGCGGCGAGCTGGCCGCCGCGCTGGCCGCGGCGGGGGAGGCGGCGCCGGTCGGTGGGTTCACCGCCGACACCGCGGGCACGGGCACCACCCTGCTCGCCGCGCCGCCCGGCACGCGGCTGCACCCCAGGTTCGGGCCGGGTTCGGCGGCGGCCCACGCCGCGGCCGGGCTGCGCCGGCTCGAGGGCGAGTGGCCGTCCCTGCGCCGGGACGTCGACACCGCCGACGACCTGGCGGAGGCGGTGCGGCTCGGGGTCGGCCCCCACACGGCGGCGTCCCTGGCGATGCCGCCGGCCGGCAGGGCATGATGGCGGGCACGAGACTGGAGGTGTTGGTGGCTCGGCGCAGGTTGGGTTTCTGGCGGCGGCTGGCGGTGGTGCTCATCGCGCCACCGCTGCGGCTGCTCACCCGCCGCGACTGGCGGGGGATGGAGCACATTCCGCCCGACGGCGGCGTGATCATCGCCGCGAACCACATCTCCCACGCCGACCCGCTCGTGGTGGCGCTCTTCCTCCACGACGCCGGCCGGTGGCCGCAGTTCCTCGCCAAGCAGAGCGTGTTCGACGTACCGGTGCTCGGCTGGCTGCTGCACCGGTGGCGCCAGATCCCGGTACGCCGGGGCACGGCCGACGCGTCGCAGGCGCTGGACGTCGCCATGGCGGCGGTGAAGGCGGGCGACGCCGTGGTGATCTACCCGGAGGGCACGACCACGAAGCACCCGGACCTGTGGCCGATGCGCGGCAAGACCGGCGTCGCCCGCCTGTGGCTCGCCACCGGTGCGCCGGTCATCCCGGTAGTGTCGTGGGGGCCGCAGCGGATCTTCGACCCCCGCACGAAGAAGCTGCGGCTGTGGTCGAAGACACCCGTGACCGTCGCGGCCGGGCCACCGATCGACCTGTCCGAGTTTGCCGGTGCAGAAGTGACCTCGACCAACCTTCAGGCGATCATGAACGTGATCATGAACCGACTCGCCGCCATGCTCGCCGAGATCCGTGGCGAGCAGCCACCGGCGGAGCTTCTCGTCGAGGACGGTGACCGGTGAAGGCCGCGGTCCTCGGCGCCGGGTCGTGGGGTACGGCGTACGCCAAGGTGCTGGCGGACGCCGGCACCAGCGTGACCCTGTGGGCGCGCCGCGAGTCGATCGCGGCGTCCATCCGGGACTACCGGACCAACCCCACCTACCTGCCGTCGATCCGACTCCCGGAGCGGGTCACCGCCACCACCGACCCGGAGGAGGCGATCCGCGGCGCCGACCTGGTGGTGCTCGCGGTCCCGTCCCAGACGCTCCGCGCCAACCTGACCGAGTGGCGCAAGTGGATCCCCTCCGACGCCACGCTCGTGAGCCTCGCCAAGGGGATCGAGCTGGGAACCACCAAGCGCATGAGCGAGGTGATCGTTGAGGCCGCCGGGGTGAGCCTGGACCGGGTGGTGGTCGTCTCCGGCCCCAACCTCGCCCTGGAGATCGCGGCCGAGCAGCCCGCCGCGACCGTCGTCGCGGGTACGGACCGGCAGCGCACCACCGCGCTGCAGCGCGCCAGCGCCACGCACTACTTCCGGCCGTACACCAACGACGACGTCATCGGCTGCGAGCTCGGGGGTGCGGTGAAGAACGTCATCGCGTTGGCGTACGGGATCGCCACCGCGATGCGGCTGGGTGCGAACTCCCGCGCCACGCTCATCACCCGGGGGTTGGCGGAGACCACGCGGCTGGGCGTGCGGCTCGGCGCCGACCCGCGGACCTTCGCCGGCCTGGCGGGGCTGGGCGACCTGGTGGCCACCTGCAACTCGCCCCTGTCGCGCAACCGCACGTTCGGCGAGTACCTCGGCCAGGGCCTGACTGTGGCGCAGGCGGAGCGTGCCACGCGCCAGACCGCCGAGGGGGTCAAGAGCTGCCTGTCCATCCGCGACCTGGCGTGGGCGCACGGGGTCGAGATGCCGATCACCGAGCAGGTGGAGCGGATCTGTCACGCCGGAGTGGACCCACGGGCCGCGGTGGCGGCGCTCATGTCCCGCTCCATCAAGCCGGAGTGACCCTCGGCGCCCGGACCGCCGCCACCGCGCCGTGCGGCCGCCGCCGCCACCGGTCCGCCGCCGGTCGGCCCGCCGCGTGGCGGCGAACCCGGCCCACCACGGCGCGGCCCGGCCGGTCACGGCCGACCCGGTTTGCTGCGGCGCCGCTCGTGCCGCTGCGTCACCGCGCCCACCGTGGCGCGACCCCGGCCAGCCACGGCGGGCGGGCCCGGCCCGCCCGCCGTCTCAGCCCGCCATCGCCGCGGCCGTGCTCAGCCGGTCCCCCAGGACCGCGTAGGCGGTCAGGAAGTACAGGACGAGCCCGGTCGCATCGACGAGCGTGGCGATCAGCGGGGAGGAGACGAGCGCCGGGTCGATGCCGACCCGGCGCGCGATCAGCGGCAGCATGCCCCCGGCCAGCGAGGCCCAGGCGCAGACGCCCGCCAGCGTGAGCGCCACCACGGTGGCGATCGACACGTCGTAGGCGACCGCCACGGCGGGGAACGCGAGGGCGCCGAGGGCGGTGCCGAGCAGCAGGCCGACCCGTACCTCGCGCAGGACGACCCGCGCCAGGTCGCCCATCCGCACCTCCCCGACGGCCATCGCCCGCACCACCAGGGTGGCGGCCTGCGCGCCGGTGTTGCCGCCGGTGCCGACCAGCAGCGGGACGAAGAACGCCAGCGCGGGCAGCGCGGCCAGCGCGCTCTCGAACGACTGCAGCACCGCGACGGTGAGGGTCAGGGCGATGCCGAGCAGCACCAGCCAGGGCGCCCGCTTGCGGGCGAGCTGGAACACGCCGGCCGACAGGTACGGCAGCTCCAGCGGCTCGGAACCACCGGACCGGGCGAAGTCCTCGGTGTCCTCCTCCTCCACGATCTCCATTGCGTCGTCGACAGTGATCATGCCGAGCAGCCGGTTCTCCCGGTCCACCACCGGCAGCGCGATGAGGTCCGCCTCCTGGATGAGCCGGGCCGCCCGCTCCTGCGACTCGTCGGCGCGCACCGACAGCGTCTCCGGCTGCATGAGGTCACGGATGCGGGTGGAGGGCTCGGCGGTGACCAGGTCGGGGAGGTCGACCACCCCGAGGAGCCGGCGTTCGTCGTCGGTGACCGGCAGCACGAGGATCTGGGAACGGGTGGCCCGTCGGCCGCCCCGGCGCAGCTTCGCCAGCGCGTCGGCGACGGTCATGCTGGCGCGCACGTTGGTGAAGTCCGGCGTCATGATGCGGCCGGCGGAACCGGCCGGGTAGCCCAGCAGCGCGGCGGTGGCGGCGCGCTGCTCCGGCGGCAGTCCGGCCTGCAGCCGCGCCGCCACCGCCGCCGGCATCTCGTCCAGCAGCCGTGCCCGGTCGTCTGGCTGCAGCCCGTGCACGAGCTCCCGTACGCGTTCGTCCCGCAGCCCCTCCAGCAACTGCTGCTGGTGGGCGGGGTCCAGGGACTCGAAGACCACCAGGGCCCGGTTCTTGTCCAGCAGCCGGAAGGCCACCGCCCGCTCGCTGGGATCGAGCCGGGCCAGAGCGTCGGTGATGTCGAGGGTGCCGTTCTCCTCCAGCCACTGGCGCAGCGACACCAGGTCGCGCTCCTGGACCAGTCTGCGCAGTTTGGACACCATGGGAGTCCTCCTTCGGCCAGCAACGGACGACGAGGGTCGTCCGGTGGGTGCGTCCGGTGAGGACCGCGCGCACACGCGCGGTCGGTTAGCGCCGCCGGTCGTGGCGGCGTCGAGTGAGCACCGGCAAGTGGCTGCGCACCGAGCTGGCGCGGCGCAGGATGTGACCACCGCCGTCGCCGGCACGGTGCCGGCGACTACTGTCACCGTCAGCCACGGTGGTCACCTCCTTCGGTCCATGGCCCCTTGGGCCGGGCGTACGTCCGGGCGGGTCCGACGGTCAGGGCACACGTGCCCCTCGGTGGGACCTTCCGACGACAGATGGACGGACCGTGCGGTCCGGTGGGGACCGCGTGGACCGGACGTGCCGCCCGTGCGTACATACGGCCGCAGGCGGTCAGACCGCGAGCGGCAGGTGACGGCGCGGGCCACCCGCGCCGTAGGCAGTGTAGCGCCGGGGGTGCAACCGTGGCGACGATCACCGTCCGGGTCGTGGCGGATCTCATGCGGCCGTCCCGCCGAACGGCTTCGGCCGACCCGGGCACCCCGCCGGCGGGATCCCGGTATGGTCGGCCGGGTGGGCGTGCGGAGGACCCGCGTGGCGGTCGTGTTCGGCGGCCGCAGCACCGAGCACGCGATCTCCTGTGTGAGTGCCGGCAGCGTGCTGGCGGCCCTGGATCCCGACGAGTTCGACGTCGTGCCGATCGGGATCACCCGACAGGGACGGTGGGTTCCGGCGCGGGACGCGGACGCCGCGACGCTGGCCATCCGCGGTCGGGAGCTGCCCGAGGTGACCGCGGGCGGTGAGGGCGCCCTGATGCTCCCGGCCGACCCCGGCCGGGGATGGGTGGCGCTCGACCCGGTCGGGGGTGTGCGGGCGTTGGGCGACGTGGACGTGGTCTTCCCGGTGCTGCACGGCCGGTACGGGGAGGACGGCACCATCCAGGGCCTCCTGGAGATGGCCGGGATCCCGTACGTGGGGTCGGGCGTGTTGGCCTCCGCCGCCGCCATGGACAAGGAGTTCACCAAGCGGCTCGCCGCCGCCGACGGCATCCCGGTCGCGCCGTACGCGGTGCTGCGGCCCGGAACCTGGCTGGAGCGGGAGGACCAGGAGCGGCTGGGCCTGCCGGTGTTCGTCAAGCCGGCGCGCGCCGGCTCCTCGCACGGTGTGTCGAAGGTCACCGACTGGGCCGGACTGGAGGCGGCGGTGGCGGCCGCCCGCCGGATCGACTCCAAGGTGCTGGTGGAGGCGGCCGTGCCGGGGGCGCGGGAGGTCGAGTGCGGGGTGCTGGAGGGTGAGTACGGCGGTCCGCCGGAGGCCAGCCAGCCGGCCGAGATCCGGGTGACCGGCCACGAGTTCTACGACTTCGAGGCGAAGTACCTCGACGAGTCCGCGTGCGAGTTCGACGTCCCGGCCCGGCTGCCGGAGGCGGTGACCGCACGGGTGCGGGAGTACGCCGCACGGGCTTTCACCCTCCTGGACTGCGCCGGCCTGGCCCGCGTGGACTTCTTCGTCACGCCCGGGCTCGAGGTGCTGCTCAACGAGGTGAACACCATGCCGGGGTTCACCCCGACCAGCATGTTCCCGCGGATGTGGGCCGAGAGCGGCCTGCCGTACCCCAAGCTGGTGGCCCGGCTGGTCCGGACCGCCCTGCGCCGCGCCGGACGGTAGCCACACCCGGCGCCCCCGTCGCGGTGGCGGCCGGTGGGTGTCGGGCCGGCAGCCGGTGGGCGCGTCGCCGGTGCCGGCGGACCGGGGCGTGGCCGGCCGGGCGCCCGGTGGGAGTGCCCGCGGTCAGCCGAGGGTGGGCGTGCCCGCGGCGGCGTCAGCCGGGGCACCCGGTGGGCGGGTCCGGCGCCGGCGGGACCGTCTCGGCGAGGGCCCGGCTGAACTCCGCCACCCACTGCCCCGGACCGCCGTACGCCGAGGGGACGGTCACCCGCACCGGCACCTCCCGGTCGACGGTCACCCACACCGTCCCGTCGTCCTGCTCGGCGGCGACCCAGCACACCCCGTCCAGCCCCCACACGTGGTCCGTCGGTGCCACCTCCGCCGGCGGTACGCCACAGGCGAGGGTGATCGGCGGGTCGCCGTAGGCCGCGTTCTGCTCCGGGCCGGCGGTGACCGGTCGCGGCGCGAGGTCGCGCACGGTGTCGGGGAGCTGGGACACCAGCGCCCGGCAGACGAGCTCCTGGCGCGCGGTCAGCTCCCGCGCGGGCATGTCGACCGGTCCGGTGTCCTCGACGGTGCGGGACAGCAGGGCGAACGCGCCGATGCCGACCAGCACCGCCACCGGCACCGCCACGACGTCGGCGATCATCGCCGCCGTCCGGGTGTCCTGGCTCGCCACGGCTCCAGGTCTACCAGCGCGTCAGAGGTGCACCACCGAGCAGGTGAGGGTGCGCGTGATCCCCGGCACCGCCTGCACCTTGCTGACGATGAGCTTGCCGAGCTCGTCGACGTTGCGCGCCTCGCACAGCACGATCACGTCGTACGGCCCGGTCACCGGGTCGACCCGGACCACGCCCTCGATGCCGGAGATCGCCGCGGCCACGTCGCGTGCCCGTCCGACCTCGGTCTGGATGAGGATGTAGGCCTGCAGCACGACACGCCTCCTTCCACGGTCGCCGCGGCACCCGCGAGAACTACCGTACGGTCATCCCTCCGGTACCCAGGAGCCCGCATGAGTATCACCCGGATCGGCGAGTTCGGACTGATCTCCCGCATCACCGCCCGGCTGGCCCGCGAGGCGGGTGGCACACCGGTCACCCCCCGCGGGGAGCCGCGGGTGGTGCTCGGGCCCGGCGACGACGCGGCGGTGCTGGCCGCGCCCGACGGTCGGGCGGTCGTCACCACGGACGTGCTCGTGGACGGGCGCCACTTCCGTCGGGACTGGGCCAGCGCCACCGAGATCGGCCGCCGCGCCGCCGCCGCGAACCTGGCCGACGTCGCCGCCATGGGGGCCCGGCCGACCGCCCTCGTGGTCGCGCTGTGCGTGCCCACGGACACGGAGCTGGCCTGGGTGGAGGACCTGGCCGGGGGGATGGCGGCGGAGGCCGCCACCGTGGGCGCCGGCGTGGTGGGTGGCGACATCTCGGTGAGCCCGACGCTGACCATCGCGGTCACCGCGCTGGGCGACCTGGAGGGCCGGGCGCCGGTGACCCGGGCCGGCGCCCGCGCCGGTGACGTCGTGGCGGTCGCCGGGCGGCTCGGGTACGCCGCGGCCGGGCTGACCATCCTGACCCGGGGGTTCCGGTCGCCGCGCCTGCTCGTCGACGCGTACCGGCGGCCGCGGGTGCCGTACGCCGCCGGTCCGGCCGCGGCGGACCTCGGGGCCACCGCCATGATCGACGTGTCGGACGGGCTGCTCGCCGACGTCGGACACGTGGCCGCCGCCAGCGGCGTGGCGATCGACCTGCGGCGGGACGCCCTGACGGTCCCCGACCAGATGCGCGACGCGGCCGAGGCGTTGGGCGTGGACCCGTACGAGTGGGTGCTCACCGGCGGCGACGACCACGCCCTGGTCGCCACGTTCCCGCCCGGTACCGCCCTGCCCGACGACTGGCGGGTGATCGGGCAGGCGCGCGAGGGATCCGGGGTGACCGTGGACGGACGGGTGCACCCGGGGCCGGCCGGCTGGGACCACCTGCGGGCGCCGCGGGGAACCTGACCCCGGCCGCGGGCACCAGCGGTCGTGGGCCCCCGCCCGCCGCCGGGAGGTGCGGGGCGTGGCGGGCTGCTCGGGCTTCCAGCCGTTGACCCGGGCGGTCGTGGACGGGCAGACCGGCGGGCCGGCCTGCCGGCCTGCCGGCCCCGGGACGGGGGACGGGATGGTGGGCGTCACAGCCGGTTCCGCCCTCCGTCCGGGCTCGCGTACGCTGCCGGCGTGGGGGAGCTGGAGATCAGGCAGGTCGCGTACGACGACCCGGTGGCGCAGACCCTGGTCGCCGCCGCCCTGGCGGACCTGGGGCAGCGGTACGGAGGTCCCGGGGACGAGACGCCGGTGGACCCGGCCGAGTTCACGCCTCCACGGGGTACGTTCCTCGTCGCGTACCTGGACGGCGAGCCGGTCGGCTGCGGCGGCTGGCGCAGCTTCGGCGACACCGGGACGGTGGCGGAGCTCAAGCGGATGTTCACCCTGCCGGCCGCGCGGCGGCGCGGGGTGGCGCGCCGGGTGCTGGCCGCGGTGGAGGAGTCGGCGCGGGCCGCCGGCCGCTCCCGCATGATCCTGGAGTGCGGTGACCGCCAGCCCGAGGCGATCGCGCTGTACAAGTCGTTCGGCTACGAGCCGATACCGCACTTCGGCTACTACCGCGACTACCCCGGCGTGGTGTCGCTGGGGCGGGACCTCTAGGCGCCGGTCGGCGCCGCGCCCACGCGACGCGGCGCCCACGCGGTGACGGGGCCGTCGGCGCAGCCTGCCGCGGGAGGCGTGGGGACAGCCCGGGACCCCGGTGGCCGGCCGGCCCGGCCCGTGGAGTCCGCACCTGGCCTCGGGCGGCCCGGTGACCCAGGCACCGGGTGGCTCAGGGGTGCCCGGGTGGCTCAGGCCCGGGGCGTCCGGGCCGACTCAGGCGGCCCGGACGACCTTGCCGGCCTTGAGGCACCGGGTGCACACGCGCACGCGACGGGTGGTGCCGCCGCCGGCCGGGGTGCGCACGGTTTGGATGTTCGGCAGCCAGCGCCGCCGGGTCCGCCGGTGCGAGTGGGACACGTTGTTGCCGAAGCTCGGCTTCCTGCCGCAGATGTCGCACACGCTGGCCACGGGAGACTCCTGATGACTGTCGCTTCGTATCGCCCGCGCCCGTGGCGGGCAACCCGGTAAGGCTACCCGATCCGCCCGGCGGGCCGCGAACCGCCCCGCGGAACCCCTCGTCACCGCGCTCGATCCGGGTCGGGCGGTCCGCCGGCCACTAGACTGCGGCCGTGCCCGACAACCTGGACGCGAGCGTGGTCCGCCGCTGGTTCGCGGCCGGGTCGGCGGCGCTGCGCCGCCACGAGCACGAGATCAACCAGCTCAACGTGTACCCGGTGCCCGACGGGGACACCGGCACGAACATGCTGCTCACGATGTGCGCGGCCGAGCGCGCGCTGCCCGCTGGCCCGCCCGGCGACGCGGGTGGCGGCGACGCCGCGGCGGCCCTCCGGGCCGGAGCCGACGGGGCGCTCCTGGGGGCACGGGGCAACTCCGGGGTCATCCTGGCCCAGCTGCTGCGCGGGCTGGCGGACGCGCTCGACGGCGTCTCCTCCCCGGACGGCGCGGACCTCGCCGAGGCGCTGGCCGCGGCCGCGAAGGCCGCCCACGACGCGGTCGCCGAGCCGGTCGAGGGGACCATCCTGTCGGTCGCCACGGCCGCGGCCGAGGCGGCGGTGGCCGCCGGGCAGCGCGGACTGGCCACGGTCACCCGGTCGGCGGCGGACGCGGCGGCGGTGGCCCTGGCCCGCACGCCCCAGCAGCTGCCGGTCCTGGCGGCCGCCGGGGTGGTGGACGCCGGGGGACGTGGGCTGGTGGTGCTCCTCGACGCGCTGGTCGAGGTGGTGACGGGCGAGGCGCCGCAGCGTCCGTCCGAGCCCTCGCCACCGCCCTCTCGGACCGGGCCGACCGGACCCCGCGAACAGGGGTCGCCCGCGTACGCGTACGAGGTGCAGTACCTGCTGGAGGCCGACGACCAGGCGGTGGCGCGGCTGCGCAGCCGGCTCGGGCAGCTGGGGGACTCCCTGGTGATCGTCGGTGGCGGGGACCGGCCCTGGAACGTGCACGTGCACGTCAACGACGTCGGCGCGGCGGTGGAGGCCGGGGTCGAGGCCGGCCGGCCGTACCGGATCACCGTCACCCGGTTCGACGATCCGCAGGCGCACCCCGCCGGTCACACCGCGGGCGACCCGGCCGGTCACGCCGCGGACCCGGCCGGTCACGCCGCGACGTGCGCGGCTGGCCCGGTCACCGGGTCGAGCGGTCCCCCCGCCAACCCGGGCGACCGCGCGGCGCTGGTGATGGCCGCCGGCGACGGCCTGCGGGACCTGTTCGCCCGGGAGGGCGCGGTGGTCGTGGACGCCTCCCCGGCCACGGGTGAGGTGCTCGAGGCGGTCCGCGCCACCGGCGCCAGGCAGGTCGTGGTGCTCCCGAACGACCCGGACACGCAGGCGGTCGCCGCCGCGGCGGCCCGGGCGGCGGCGGCCGAGGGGATCCGGGTCCAGGTCGTCCCCACCCACTCGCCGGTGCAGGCGCTGGCGGCCCTGGCCGTCCGGGATCCGCAGCGCGACTTCGACGACGACGTCATCGCGATGGCCGAGGCGGCCGGCGCGTGCCGGTACGCGGAGGTGTGCCGTGCCTCCCGGGAGGCGCTCACCGTGGTGGGCCGCTGCCGGCCGGGCGACGTGCTCGCCCTGGTCGAGGGGGAGGTGCACCTCATCGGACGCGACCTGACGGAGGTCTGCCGCCGGCTGCTCGACCGCCTGCTCGGCGGCGGGGGTGAGCTGGTCACGCTGGTGGTGGGCGCGGACGCCCCGCCCGGGCTCGGCGACGAGCTGGTGGCCCACCTCGCCAGCTCCTGGCCGCTGGTGGAGGTCCAGCTGCACGCCGGTGGACAGCCGCACTACGCGCTGCTGGTGGGAGTGGAGTGAGCACGGCGCGCGCGCGTCCGGCCGCGGCGACCGGGTTCGACACGCCGCTGAGCCGGGTGCTCGGGCGGCGGGCGGCGGCGTTCGCCGCCGAGCTGGACCTGCACACCGTGTCCGACCTGCTGTACCACCTCCCGCGCCGGTACGAGCAGCGCGGCGCCTACACCGACATCAGTTCCCTGCGGCCCGGCGAGCACGTGACCGTGCAGGCCCGGGTCGTCAGCGCGGCGGCGCGGCCGATGCGCCACCGGTCCGGCTACGTGCTGGAGGCGGTGGTGGCCGACGACTCCGGTGGCCGTCTCACCCTGGTCTTCTTCGGCAAGCGGCCGCTCGGCTGGCTGGAGCAGCGGCTGCGTCCGGGACGGTGGGGACTGTTCGCCGGCAAGGTGAGCGACTACCGCTCCGGCGGCCGGACCGTACGGCAGTTGGCGCACCCCAGCTACGAGCTGCTCGACGAGCCGGAGGAGGGGGTGGCGCAGGACTACGCCTCCGAGATCATCCCGATCTACCCGGCCACCCGGGGAGTGTCCAGCTGGGAGCTGACCAAGGCGGTCCGGACGGTCCTGTCCACCGTGGAGCTGCCGCCCGACCCGTTGCCGGAGCGCCTGCGGCGCGACCGCGGGCTGGTGGACCTGGCGACCGCGCTGCGCGACATCCACCGGCCGGAGTCGTGGGAGGCGCTGGAGGCGGCCCGCCGCCGGCTCACCTGGGACGAGGCGTTCGCCCTCCAGCTCACCCTGGTCCAACGCAAGCGCCGGGCGGCCGCCACGCCGGCGACGCCCCGTCCGTACCGGCCCGGCGGCCTGCGGGACGCGTTCGACGCCGCCCTGCCGTACGAGCTGACCGCGGGGCAGAAGGCGGTGGGGGAGCAGCTGGAGCGGGACCTGGGCCAGGCGTCCCCGATGCACCGGCTGCTGCAGGGAGAGGTCGGCAGCGGCAAGACGGTGTGCGCGCTGCGGGCGGCGTTGCAGGTGGTCGACGCGGGCGGCCAGGCGGCCCTGCTGGCCCCCACCGAGGTGCTGGCCGCCCAGCACTACCGCAGCGTGACCGAGCTGCTCGGACCGCTGGGCCGGGCGGGGGAGCTGGGCGGGGATCCCAACGGCACCCGGGTGGCCCTGCTGACCGGCTCGCTGCCCGCGGCGGTCCGTCGCCGGGAGCTGGCCGCGGTCGCGTCCGGTGAGGCGGGCATCGTCGTGGGGACCCACGCGCTGCTGTACGAGCAGGTGGAGTTCCGCGACCTCGGCCTGGTCATCGTGGACGAGCAGCACCGGTTCGGGGTGGAGCAGCGGGACGCCCTGCGTGCCAAGGCGGACCGGCCGCCGCACGTCCTGGTGATGACCGCCACCCCGATCCCGCGCACGGTCGCGATGACCGTCTACGGCGACCTGGAGGTGTCGACGCTGCGGGAGCTGCCGGCCGGGCGGTCCCCGATCGCCACCCACGTGGTGCCCGCCACCGAGCGGCCGGCGCTGCTGCAGCGGGCCTGGCAGCGGGTACGGGAGGAGGTGGCCGCGGGGCACCAGGTGTACGTCGTCTGCCCGCGGATCGGCGACGAGGAGCCGGCGGTGACCGGTGCCGAGGAACGCCGGCCACCGCTGGCGGTCCTGGAGGTGGCGGCGGCCCTCACCGTGGGGCCGTTGCAGGGCCTGCGGGTCGGCGTGCTGCACGGCCGCCTGCCCGCCGAGGAGAAGGAGGCGGTGATGCGCTCCTTCGCCACCGGCGAGCTGGACGTGCTCGTGGCCACCACGGTCGTGGAGGTGGGCGTGGACGTGCCCAACGCCACCATGATGGTGGTGCTGGACGCCGACCGGTTCGGGGTCTCCCAGCTGCACCAGCTGCGGGGGCGGGTGGGTCGCGGCACGGCGCCGGGGCTGTGCCTGCTGGTCACCGAGGCGCCGGCCGGGTCCGACGCCCGGGAGCGGCTGGCGGCGGTTGCCTCTACTCTGGACGGGTTCGCCCTCGCCCGGGTGGACCTGGAGCAGCGCCGGGAGGGTGACGTGCTCGGCGAGGCCCAGTCGGGCCGGCGCGGGCACCTGCGCTTGCTGTCCCTGTTGCGGCACGAGAAGCTGATCGGCGAGGCGAGGGAGGAGGCGGTCCGGCTGCTGGCGGAGGACCCCGACCTGTCCCGCCATCCCGGACTGGCCGCCACCGTGGCCGCGCTCGTGGACCAGGAGCGCGCCGAGTTCCTCGAGAAGGGGTGACCGCACGCGGGTCGGTCGGCGCGACGCCGGCGGCCGGCAGGGCGGAGGTCAGTCGGCCACGCGTACCCCCATCGACCGTGCGGTGCCGGCGACCTGCTGCATCGCCTTCTCCACGTCGGTGGTGGTGAGGTCGGGCAGCTTCCGGAGCGCGATCTCCCGCAGCTGCGCGCGCGTCAGCGTGCCCACCTGCCGGCTGCCGGGCGTCGCGGAGCCCCTGTCCAGTCCCAGGGCGCGGCGGATGAGCCACGCGGTGGGCGGGGTCTTGTACCGCAGCGTGTACGAGCGGTCCTCGTACACGGTCACGACCACCGGCACGACCTCACCGCGCTGCGCGGTGGTGGCCGCGTCGTACTCGGCCTTGACCGCACGCAGGTTGACGCCGGTCGGGCCGAGCATCTTGCCGAGGTCGACCAGCCCGGCGTCGCCGGCCTCCAGGTTCAGCGTCACGACCTGGAGGATCTTCTTCGTCGCCACGGCGGCGACGCTATGGCCTGCCGTTACGGGAGGGTCAAACCTTTTGTCGTGTGTGCTGCGCCACTGGTATACAGCGGGAATGCCGATCGTGCACTTCTGCCCGCGCGCCGACTGGGAGGCGGCGCTCCGCGCCGGCGTCTACGCGCCCGAGTCGCTGCGGACCGAGGGTTTCATCCACTTCTCTGCGCCGGAACAGGTGCACCTGCCCGCTAACGCGATCGCGCGCGGGCGCACCGACCTCGTGCTGCTCGAGGTCGACGAGGGGCGGCTGGCGGAGCCGCCGCGGTGGGAGCCGGGTGATCCGTCCGATCCGGACTCGATGCGGTTCCCGCACGTGTACGGGCCGGTGCCCGTGTCCGCCGTGGTGGCGGTCCACGACTTCCCGCCCGGGCCGGACGGGCGCTTCCGGTGCCCTCCCGGGGTCGGCGGCGGACAGCCCGGAACGGTCGGCGGACAGCCATAGGAGTCGGCCGCGCGAGGTGGTCGGACGACCACCTCGCGCGGCCGACGGTTCACGGGGTCGGTGACCGGGCGGGCCGGTCAGGCGGTGAAGGTGATCCGGCGCCTGCGGGCGACCAGGTACATGCCGGCGCCGGCGGCCAGCAGCAGCGCGGCGCCACCGGCCAGCAGACCGGTCGGCACACCGGTCTCGGGCAGCTCCTCGTCACCGCCGCCCTCGCCCGGCTGGGCCGGCTCACTCGGCTGCGCGGGCTCGCTAGGCTCGTCGCCGGGCTGGTCACAGTCCTCCGGTTCCACCCACTGGAGGTCGACGGACCTGTCACCAATGGTCACCGTGGCCACGGTGCCCTCGCCCGCCGGGAACGTCGCCTCCGTGGCGGCACCGGGCTCCACGGTCAGCGTCTGCGTGGCATCGCCGACCGTGACGACGGCTTCCAGGGGCTCCTTTCCCGGGTTGGTCACGGTGATGGTCAGGGAGTCGCAGTCCGAGGTCGACTCGACCACCGGCGCGGTGGGCGCACACTCACCGCCGAGCATGACCGTGGCGTCGCGCGTGGCCTTGATGAGCTTGTTGCCGCGCTTCCATTCCGCCGACACGCTCAGTGACGCCGAGGGCACGTCACTGCCGAGCCGCACCTTCTCGGTGAGCACCCCTTGACCCTTCCTCGGCAGCGTCGCACCCGCCGTGATGGTGGACAGCACCATCCCGGGTGTGGTCGTCACCTTCCTGATCGTTCCCTCGAGGTCGTGCTCGCTGTTCCCGACCGTCCAGGTGACGACCCACTCGCCCGTCGTCTCGTCGCAGTCCGCCGTACCGTTGACGATCGGGTGGTGCGCGCTCGCGGGCGACGCGAGGGCGAGAGGTGCGGCGGCTCCCATGGCGGCGCTGGCCGCGACCGCTACCGCCCGGAGGGCGACGCGGCGGCGAAGTGAGGTCACGAAACTGCCTCCCATCTGGTCGCTCGACATACAGGACGCGCGTACGGAGCGTGTTCGCACGACATCGAGGGGTGCAGGTATCCCGATCACTGCGCGCCTCACGCTGCCGTGACGCGGTCCCACACTCTAGCAGGAGACGACGGCTCTACATGCCTCCATTGACCCGGAAGCGGTACGCGGGGACGGGCCGTACCGCCGCGCCGGAGCCCTCGACCGTGCGTCGCCGGAGCGCCCCGCCCGGAGTCCCGGTCGAACGGGCGACGTTGCCGTGCTGGTCGGTGAACTCAGGTTCGCGGAACGTCATGCGTCGACTCTGCGGCCGGGGGTCCGCGCCGAGCTGCGGTGACGCCGGACGGCGGTACGGCGGACGGCGGTCCTCGGCCGCCGGTCGCTGGCCGCGGGGCGGCGGGGGCCCGGCCGGTGGGCCGGCCGGAGTGCGGTGCGTCCCGGGTGCACGCACAAAATGCCGGGGCCCCGGTCATACGACCGGGGCCCCGGCGGCGACACGGCCAGCGACGCGCGTCGTCGGTCGTCTGACGACGCCCGCCTCAGGCGGTGAAGGTGATCCGGCGCCTGCGGGCGACCAGGTACATGGCGCCACCGACGGCCAGCATCACCAGCGCGCCGACGCCGAACAGGACGGCCTGGTTGCCCGTCTTCGGCAGCTCGCCGCCCTCACCCGGCTGGGCCGGCTCGCTCGGCTCGGCCGGCTCGCTCGGCTGGCCGGGCTCATCCGGACAGTCGGGCTCCTCGATGTCGATCACCCACCGCTGGACGATGAGCTCGACCTGAATGGCGCCGAAGGTGAAGACCTGCTGCAGGGTCACCTCGTGGGTCCCGGGCTCCACCTCGTGAGTGGAACCGGCCTCCACCTCGTTGCCGTCGAGCCGGAAGGAGACGCCCGGTACCGACGTGGGGCCCTCCGCCTGGACACCGGCGCCCTCGCGCTCGATGGCGCCGCCCGTCTCCTCCCCGGGGAGTTCGGGGATGGTGATGGTGCCGGGTGCGTCACAGGTCGGCTGGGTGTGAGTCGGGTCCGGAAGCTCATCGCAGGTGCCCGGGTCCGTCCACGTGTGGGTGCCGGAGTCCACCGCCTGCTCGCCGACGAACAGGGTCCACGCGATCTCACCCGAGCCGGCGGGGACGAAGAGGTTGACGACCTCGCCGGGTCCGGGCTGCTCGTCGCCCTCGGCCGGGAAGAACGCGTCGCCCCCGACCGTCACCGTCCAGGACCCGCCCTGGATGCCCGGAAGCAGCAGATGCGTGCCGGCGCAGGTGTCGAAGCGCGGTGGTGGCTCCACACCCTGCGCCTGGGCGGGGGAGGCCGCGGCGAGCGCGGTGACCACCGCCACTGCGAGACCCGCCAGCCCGGCGAGCACCCGCCGGGACCGCTTGACTGTGTCCACCCGAACTCCTTCTCGTCACGGTGCAGGCGACCACGGCGTGGGTGCCGACCAACCGGTTCTGCGGAACCGGTTGCGGGGTTGTCACACGCCGTCGGTCCGGCGCGTACGCCGGACCGAATGAGCGTAGAGCCGCGGCTCGCGGCGGTGGGGTGCGAGGAGACGCGGGACCGTGGATCTGTCCGATGAGGGGGGACGGTTATGTCCGGAGCGCCGGGGAGTGCTGGTCCGAACGTACCGCGTCGTCGTCACCGTCGGTGAGCTGGGGTGAGCGATACGACGTACGTCGATCCCGTCGCCGGCGCGGCGGGAGCCCGGCGGATGCGGCCGGAGCCGCGGGCCCGCGCAGGTGCGGGGTGCGTCCTCGACACACGCGAACGCAGGGGCCCCGGTCGGATGACCGGGGCCCCTGCGGCGGCGACGTGGCTCAGTGGTGAGCCGCGTCCACCGGACGTGTCAGGCGGTGAAGGTGATCCGGCGCCTACGGGCGACCAGGTACATGGCGCCACCGACGGCCAGCATCACCAGCGCGCCGACGCCGAACAGGACGGCCTGGTTGCCCGTCCTCGGCAGCTCGCCGCCCTCACCCTCGTCGGCGGGCGGAGCCGTCTCCTCCGGTGGAGTGGTCTCCTCCGCCGGTGGCGGAGTGGTCTCCTCAACCGGCGGAGTCGTCTCCTCAACCGGCGGAGTCGTCTCCTCAACCGGTGGGGTCGTCTCCTCCGGCGGCGGCGGAGTGGTCTCCTCCGGCGGCGGCGGGCAGTCGGGCTTCTTGAGGGTCTTGGTGAAGGTCTTGACCAGGACGAGCTTCGTCTTCCACCTCAGGGCCTTTAGGTCCCAGACCTTCTGCTTCTTGTAGACCTTGACCTCGTGCTCGCCCGGCTCCAGCGTGTAGGTCTTGCCGCGCTCAGCCGTCTGGCCGTTGAGCTCGTAGACGTAGTCGTCGCCCTTCTTCGGCTCAGCCGGAATCGTGACGCTTCCGGGCTCCTCGCACGTCGGCTGCGTCCAAGTCGGTGCAGGCGGCCCAAACTTGCCAGTTGCCTGGGCCGGAAGAGACAGGGCCAGTGCGCCACTGAGCCCGATCGCCAGACCGGCCACGCCGGCCAGCAACCGGCGTCTCAAGGTTGTGTGTGCCAACCCGTACTCCCATCTGTTCCCGCGGGGGTACGGCTCCCGTTGCCCCCGTGGAGGTTCCGCACGCACAAACCTGCGTGCCCTCCCAACACGCCGTACGCCGACGCGACGCGTCGACACGCGGAGACTAATAGGTCGTGTCAAGGCAGAGGGTGGGTTGTCGGCGGTGCCCGGAAGGAAATCAGCGGAACGGACGATGGCTCTTTGATCGTTAAGGTGAGCCCTTCTCACACACGATGTGGCGGGCCCCCCGCCTCACCGGACGTGACGACCTGAACTCAGGCGGTGAAGCGGACCCTGCGCTGACGCGCGAGCAGGTACATCCCACCGCCGAGGACGAGCAGGGCGACCGCGCCGCCGGCCACGATCGGCGTCGACGGGCCGGTCACCGGCAGCATCTTGTCGTCGTCCTTCTTCTTGTCGTCCTTCTTCCGGTCGTCGTGCTTCTTGCGGTCCTTCTTACCGTCCTTCTTGTCGTCCCGCTTCTTGTCGTGCTCGCCGCCCTTACCCGGGCAGTCCTTCGGAGCCTTGATCTCGACGAACCACTTCTTGAAGTCCGGGAAGCGCTTCGTCCAGTCTCCGCCGGCCGCCTCCAGGTCGGTGAGCATGTCCGCACCGTCGGACAGGACCAGCTTCTTCTTGATGGCGACGACCTCGTAGATGCCCGGCTTCAGCCAGTGCTTGCCGGGCTCGGCCTTCTTGCCGTTGATGAAGTAGAGGGCGTCCTCGGCGTCCGGGATCCGGATGAACCCCTTCTCGTGGTCGCACGTGGCGTCCCTGACCTTGGGCTCGCGGGGGTCGAACTTCACCCGCAGTCCTCGTGGCTCGTCGCCGTCGTCTCGCAGTCGGTGACGAGGGTCTGGTCCTCCGTGACGGAGGTCTGGTCCTGCGCCGCCGCCTGCGCGGGTGCGGCGAGCGCGAGCGCAGCGACCGCCACCAGGCCGAACGTGCCCACCGGGCCAATGATCTTCCTCAAGAGCATGGCTCCCCTTCTGGTTGTCCGTCGCACCGGAGGAGTGGCGGGGTCAGGACCGGCGCATGTTTCCAGTGGACTCAACTGGCGACCGGGCATCCGAGCCTCTCCCGGCCGCCAGGAATGGCTGAAATACCTATTGCGAACTGCCCGAACGTACGACGTACCCGGTGCCGGTTCCCGCGTTCTCCGCGTCCACCAGGCCCACGTTCGCGTTGATGGTGTCGTTGAGCAGCAGTCCGGAGTAGGCGACGTTGCGTGCCACGACAGTGCCGATCGTGATGCCGTCCACGCCGTAGGTTTCCACGCCGTGATTCCCCGTGCCCGACACGTAGACGTGGTCGATGCTGACGTTGCGGGTGCGGACACTCCGGTTGTCATGGTTGTCGATGCGCATGCCCAAGCCGCCGGAGAGCCGCAGGTCCACCTGGCCGAAGTGGACGTTGGACGCGTTGCGCACAAAGATGCCGAAGTAGGGGTTGCCGGTGACGCTGATGTTGGGGACCTCAACGTCGTGGGCGTTGCGGATCCGCACTGCCGCGTGGTTGGCTGACGGGCTGCCGGTCACGTTGATCGTGCCGCACACGTCCAGCACGGTGTAGCTGGGCAGGTCGAGCGAGCTTCCCGCGCTCATCGAACCGGAGCCGCGCACCACCACCCGCTCCTTGTGAGTGCGTCCGGGGGTGAGGCTGTTGACCGCTGCCCGCATCGCCTGGAGCATGTCGCTTCCGGTGTAGAGGGTGCTGCCGCCTTTGCGCGCGGTCCACGTGGTGC